>SUXT01000114.1 GCA_015060835.1 Bacteroidales bacterium | reverse complement strand
CTTTTCAAGTTACTTATTTCCACCGACGTTGCAATGCAACGTTGCATTTTAGGTAATATATTTGATAATCATTTTATTTTATCAACAATCAAAGAAGTATGAAAAAACTACTCATCCTTGTAGCATCGATCCTTCCGTTGCTATCCATACAGGCACAACGTCCATTCACTCCGCAAGAGCTCGAAAAATGGGAACGTATAACCTCGCGCACCATCTCCGACGACGGCAAATGGGTGTCAGTAACCTTTTCGCCCTGGCGTGGCGATTCGCGCATAGAACTGCACTCGGCCGATGGCAGTGAGACAATAAAAAACTCCCCTGCAACGAGCGGCACATTCTCACCGTCGTCGGAATATTTCATAGTCAAAGAGGTTGCCCCGCTGCGACTGACCGACTCGCTGAAGCTGGCAAAGGCAAAGAGTATGCCGCAGGACAAACTGCTAATACGCAATCTGTCGGCAGGCACCACTGTGAGCATCGACTCCGTAATAGGTTACCGCTTGGCTGAGACAGGCGACTATGTGGCTTATCAACGCTGCCACAAGGACTCGGCACTGATAGTCTCGGCCCTCGACGGCAAGAAGAGCAAGAGAGTGCCCTCACCCTCGTCCTACGCCTTTGCCAAAAAAAGCGCAACACTATACTATGTAACAAAAGACACCGTCAGCGGCAAACCGGGACTCTATATTCTCGATGCCGTAAAGGGCGAGAAGAGACTTATTAAAGAGGGAAAAGGCACATTCTCGTCAATACGCTTCAACAACGAGGGCGACAAAATAGCCTTCCTATACACCGAAAAGAAAGACAAGGAACGCACACAGAGTATGTGGCTATCCATCGGTGGCGCACCCGCACACGAAGCGGTCAACCGCAGTACCGCCGGAGTGCCCGAAGGATGGGTGATAAGTCCCAATTACAGTCTCTCATTCTCTAAGGACGGCAGTCGCATCTTCCTCGGCACTGCCCCCGAACCGTTGCGCAAGGATACCACAATACTCGAGAGCAACCGTCCCAATGTGCAGGTGTGGAGCTGGAACGAACCTGTTCAATACACCGTGCAGCAGCACAACCTCAACAGCGACCTTAAAAAGAGCTTCACTGCACTTTACGACATTGCCGGAAAGAGGTTTGTGCAGATAGCAGACACTGCCCTGCCCAACTGCCGTTTGCCTCGTGAAGGCATTGGCGAATGGGCTATAATATCCACTTCAAAACCCTATTCGCTCTCGTCCATGTGGGAGGGTCGCACACGATACGACCACTATAAGGTATCACTCACCACCGGCACCCGCACACCCATCGTATCAGGTGTCTACACATCTTTCTCGCTCGCTCCCTCGGGCAGATATGCCATAGGATACAACCCAGCCGACAGTTGCTGGTACACAGTGAACCTGCAGAACGACAAGAACGTGCTCAACCGTCTCACCACCCCACGCACATTCGTCGCATGGGACGAAGAAAACGACACCCCCGACTACCCGTCGCCCTACGGCTATGCAGGCTGGACAAAAGATGACACAGCAATACTCCTCTACGACCGCTACGACATCTGGTCGTTCGACCCCGAAGGCAAAAGAGAACCGATAAACCTCACAAAGAACGGTCGCACAACAGGCACCGCCTATCGCTACATTGCCACCGCGCACGACGAAAAATTCATCGACACGAAACAAACGGCATACTTGTCGGCATTCAACAACATCGACAAGAGCACAGCCATCTTCACAACCACACTCGCAAAACCCTCCATACCCAAGAGACTCACCGAAGGCAACTACCGATATGGCAACCTTAAACGTGCAAAAGAGAGCGACACATACATATTCACACGCGAGAATTTCGAAACCTTCCCCGATGTGTGGATAACAGACAAGAGATTCAAGAAGAGCAGACGCCTGACACAAGGTGCCCTGCAGCAGGAGAAATATATATGGGGCAAGGCTGAGCTTGTATCGTGGACCTCCTTCGACGGCACTCCATTGGAGGGAGTGCTCTACAAACCTTCCAACTTCGACCCGGCAAAGAGCTATCCCATGATTGTCAACTTCTACGAACGCAACTCGCACAATCTGCACAACTTCCGCCACCCTGAGCCCAACCGTTCGACCATCGACTACTGTATGTACCTTAGCAACGGATACATAATCTTCAACCCCGATGTGCGCTACAAGGACGGATACCCCGGCAAGAACTGCTACGACTGCGTGGTCTCGGGAGTGGAAAAGGTTGTTTCACTCGGCAACATCGACACAGCCCGCATAGGCGCACAGGGACACAGCTGGGGCGGCTATCAGGTGGCCTATCTTGCCACACGCACCAATATGTTCGCCGCAATAGAATCGGGTGCCCCGGTAGTAAATATGTTCAGCGCCTACGGCGGCATACGCTGGGGAAGCGGCAAGGCACGCTCGTTTCAGTACGAACATACACAGAGCCGATTGGGAGGCACCCCGTGGAGCCACCCCGAAAGATACAAGGAGAGCTCGCCCCTCTTCGAAATGGACAAGGTGCAGACACCGATACTCATCATGCACAACGACAAGGACGGCCACGTGCCCTGGTATCAGGGAATAGAGTATTTCGTAGCTCTGAAGCGTCTGGGCAAGCCCGCATGGATGCTCAACTACCCCGATGAACCCCACTGGCCCATGAAGTTCCCCAACAGAGTGGATTTCCAGATAAGAATGAAACAGTTCTTCGACCACTACCTGCAAGGTGCCCCCATGCCAAAATGGATGAAGGAAGGCGTGCCGGCAGTGAAGCAACCGTTTGAATTAGGGTATTGATGATATAGGAAAAGTCCTTTGCACGCTGTGCAGAGGACTTTTTGCATTGCATTTCTCAGTTTACTGTGAAATTTTATTATTTTTGCATATCAAACAGTTTAAAGGATAATAAAACTCTGTAGCTACATCATGTCTTTTTGGAACAATATCATAAAATCAATAAGCGGCACGGAAACTCGCGACTCCTCCCGCTATGCCTTCGTTGATGTAGAAGTAGGTAGCACAGACCACAAGATTCATGATATTGGTGCTATGAGATGGGATAGAACTGTTTTTCATTCAGCCGACAAGCATGAACTTTCTAACTTTTTGAAAGATATTGACTTTATTTGCGGACACAACATAATTCACCATGATGCCAAATATCTTTTTGGAGAAGAGAGCCACCGATGGACTCTGGTAGATACACTTTACGTTTCACCTCTGCTTTTCCCCGAAAAACCGTATCATCGGTTACTGAAAGATGACAAATTGATGAGCGAACAGCTCAACAACCCCATAAATGATTGCCAAAAAGCTCGTGACCTGCTTATGGATGAGGTAGCACAATGGCATGCTCTGTCCGACAGGAAGAAAATTATTTTTACGGCTCTGCTGCATAATGCATCAGAATTCAAAGGATTTCTTGAGTATGTCAGTGCCAAATATGAAAGAAGAGACAACACTGCAAATCTGATACGGGCCGAATATTACGGTAAGATTTGCGAAAAAGCCAATCTTGAAGAAATAATCACCCAGTATCCCTGTGAATTGGCATACGCACTTGCATTGGTGGAGACTACAGACTACCGTTCCATAACCCCATCTTGGGTTCTGCGCAATTACCCGAATGTTGAATATATTGTAAGGCTCTTGAGGCAAACCCGATGCGAAAGAGGTTGCAACTACTGCAATAAAGCGCTGAATATCCATTATAATTTGAAACATTTTTTTGGTTACGACCAATTTCGCACATACGAAGGAGAGCCATTGCAAGAAAATGCAGCCCGCGCAGCAGTAATGGGCGATTCACTTCTCGCAATTTTCCCAACCGGTGGTGGCAAATCACTAACTTTCCAGTTACCTGCATTGATGGAGGGACGCTCCGTACATGGCCTCACTGTTGTAATATCCCCACTGCAGTCACTGATGAAAGATCAGGTCGATAACCTTGCAGAGAGAGGGATTGCTGATGCTGTTACCATAAATGGATTGCTCGACCCTATCAGCCGTTCCCATGCCATTCAGCAAGTTATGGACGGAAATGCATCGTTACTATACATAGCTCCCGAAATGTTACGTTCCAAAACCATTGAAAAAATACTGCTTTCGCGCCATGTAGTACGTTTTGTGATTGATGAAGCCCACTGCTTTTCATCATGGGGACAGGATTTCAGGGTGGATTATCTGTATATCGGCAAATTTATCCGCGAATATCATAAGAAAAAAGGATTAAATACCCCAATACCCGTTTCGTGCTTTACAGCTACAGCCAAACAAAAGGTCATACAAGACATATGTGACTACTTTAAACAGACACTCAATATCACCCTTCAGTTATTCGCATCAACTGCATCACGAACAAATCTGCATTATTCTGTCATTCATGCAGATACAGATGAGGAGAAATACACAAAACTTCGTTCGCTAATAGCTGAATCATCTTGCCCCACAATTGTGTATGTATCTAGGACAAAGCGTACCAAAGTATTAGCAGAAAAGCTATCCCGTGACGGTTATAAGGCATTACCTTACAATGGAAAGATGGACGCAGAAAACAAGATCGCCAATCAAGAAGCTTTCATGTCAGACAGGGTGAGAATTATCGTTGCCACTTCTGCTTTCGGAATGGGAGTAGACAAGAAAGATGTAGGCCTTGTCATACATTACGACATTTCAGATTCCTTGGAAAACTATGTGCAGGAAGCCGGACGTGCCGGTCGCGACCCTCACCTTAACGCACGTTGTTTTGTGCTGTACAGCGATTCGGACCTTGACAAACATTTCATCCTGCTCAACCAAACCAAACTAAGTATCAGCGAAATTCAACAAGTATGGAAAGCCGTAAAGGATATGACCAAACAACGTATGCGCACCAGTTGTTCCGCTCTGGAAATAGCGAGAAAAGCCGGATGGGACGACTCTGTTTCTGATATTGAAACGCGTATACGGACAGCTTTGGCTGCTCTTGAACAGGCCGGATACATAGAACGCGGGAACAACATTCCTCATGTTTATGCCACAGGTATTACAGTAAAGAACGTCGAAGAAGCACGCAAGCGCATTACAGATTCGCTTCTATTCGAAAATGAAGAAACAGAGAAAGCTGTACGAATCATAAAATCATTGATATCTCAAAAATACATAGCCAAGGCACAAGATGATATAGCAGAGTCACGCATTGATTATCTAGCAGACATATTAGGGTTAAACAAGAATGAGGTCATATCAGCAATCGAACGTATGCGCCAAGAAGGAATATTGGCCGATACTAAAGATATTTCTGCTTATTTAAACGATACAGGTGAGTCCGAACATAAATCCAAACGTTTATTGGAAAGATTCACAAAATTGGAACGGTATATCCTCAACAGATTCCCGAACAAGATGCTCCAAGTATCATATAAGCAATTGAACGACAATGCTCAGAATGACGGCATTGCAACAGCTACAGAAAAAGATATACGCACGTTGCTCAACTTCCTCACGACAAAAGGATACACACGGAAAAACGAAGATGCGGCACACAATCTTGAGCTAATTCTTTTGTCAGACATTGAAACAAGCATAAAACGCTTTGAGAAACGATTGGAAATTTGCCGATATACAGTAGAGTGGCTTTACAAACAAGCATTATCCATCACTGGAGAGGAGAATAAGAACAAAGGCATACAGTTTTCCATAGTAGAGCTTGTTAATGATCTGAATTCCAATGGCAGCAATTTATTTGCCTCTTTACGGAACGTACAACTTGAGGAAGTGGAAGAAGCTTTGCTGTATCTGTCAAGAATCGGCGCCATGAAACTCGAAGGAGGTTTCCTTGTTTTATACAATGCCATGGATATCCGCAGGTTAAAGGATAACAAACTGCGTTATAAACAAGAGGATTATCGTATGCTGAATGAATTTTACAAACAAAAAATTCAGCAGGTACACATTGTGGGAGAGTATGCCAATCTGATGGTTAAGGACTATGAAGCCGCTTTGCAATATGTGCAGAACTACTTCCAAATGGACTACAAGCAGTTTATATCAAAATATTTCAAAGGCGAGCGCTTACGCGAAATAGAACGCAATATAACGCCTGAAAAGTACAACCAGCTTTTTGGTCTGCTTTCGGTCAAGCAAATGGAGATTATTTCAGACAAGGAATCGCGTTGTATTGTTGTAGCCGCCGGTCCGGGAAGCGGAAAAACAAGAGTGCTTGTTCACAAGCTGGCCTCTTTGCTCATGCTGGAAGATGTCAAGCATGAACAGTTGCTGATGCTTACCTTTTCGCGTGCAGCTGCCACAGAATTCAAACAACGCCTGATAGGGCTTATAGGAAATGCTGCACACTATGTTGAAATAAAGACTTTTCACTCCTATTGTTTTGACTTGCTTGGAAGGATTGGTAATCTGGATGATGCAAAAGATGTCGTATCCCGCGCAGCACAAATGATAAACAATGGAGAAGTAGAGCCCAATCGCATTGCCAAGACTGTCCTTGTGATTGATGAAGCGCAGGACATGAGTGCCGAAGAGTATGCGTTGGTAAATGCGCTAATGACGGTGAACGAAGAGATGCGCGTTATTGCAGTTGGAGATGACGACCAGAATATCTTTGAATTTAGAGGCTCCAACTCAAAGTATATGGCACGATTGCTCAATGATTCCCAAGGCCGTTTCGTGGAAATGACAGAGAATTATAGAAGTACGAGAGATGTTGTAGAATATGCAAACAGTCTTGCCGGTGGAATCAGAGATAGGATGAAGAGTGCATTAATTACCTCCATGAGTAAAGAAAATGGATTGGTGAGTGTAACACTACATTCATCCCAATATATGTATCAGCCACTTGTAAAAGAATTGATGAACCGACGAGAGCAAGGTTCCATTTGTGTGCTTACTCAAACAAATGAAGAGGCCGTTATTATAGTAGCACTTCTTAAGAAACATGGATTGAATGGCAAACTTATTCAGAGTATGGAAGGTTTCCGTTTTTGGAATATGGCAGAGGTACGACTTTTTATCAAACACTTAGAAAATGACACATATTCACCTATCATAACAGATGAAGTATGGGAGAATGCCAAACGGAGAACATATTCTGCATACGCCGATTCGTCAAGCCTTCATTATTTGAAACGCTGCATCCAATTATTTGAAGAAACAAACAAGGCTAAATATCTGGCAGATTTTAAAGAGTTTATCTTTGAATCGTCAGCTGAAGATTTTTGCGACTGGCAAAATGCAGATGTAGTAGTATCAACCATTCATAAATCAAAAGGAATGGAATTCGACGATGTATATATGCTGATATCAAATCCACGACATATTACCGATGATACACTCCGCCGTTATTATGTAGGGATTACTCGCGCTA
>SUXT01000113.1 GCA_015060835.1 Bacteroidales bacterium | reverse complement strand
TGCCCCCTCGCAGAAGAATGTCCCCGAGCTTATAAGTTCATACGACTTCTTCGGCATATTCAGCGAAGCACTCTACGCAACCGGCTTCTGCGACTCGTTGACAAGGGAATACGACAAGAACTATATGAGCGATAAGTATACCATTAACCTCGAAAATTCCGGATACGGCACATTTCGTGCGCCGGAGACAAAATATTACAAATACACAGGCTTCGTTGAGACAGACGAAGTGTTCCACAGTTACGGAATTCATACTCTCGACGACCTACGCACCTTTGCCGAAAAGTGGTACGGCACCGAAGATAGGGACAATCCCAAGAGTCCGCACAACGCTCTTTATAAATTCGTAGCCTATCACTTTGTCCCTCGCGAAATGCCCCACAACTGCATAGTGCCGTATGGCTTATACTATTATGAAGGCAAAGACTATCTGAATCAAATAATGCCTGCAATTTACGACCGTTACGACTATTTCGAAACTATGCAGGGCACGATGATGAAGGCAATGAAGCCATTGAGTCGTCCCGAAGGACGCGACACATATATAAACTTCAACAAGCGCGAAGCACCGTTCAATACAGAACTGCACCGCCATCTGAGTGTGCGCGTAATCCCATTGACCGAATTTATAAAAATGAGGAAAGAGTATGCCCACTTCGACCAAATGGCATCTAACGGCATAGTACATCCGATAGACAAGATACTTATATACAATGAGGATGAGATGCACGGCAACATACTGAACGAACGTATAAGGATAGATGTTCTCAGTCTTATGCCCGAACTGCAGTGCAACGGTGTCAGATACCGCCCGAATGAAAGTACAATGAACCCTGAGCGTGTGATACCTGATGAATACAGCGAAAAGTTATCGATAAAATCGGGCATGGTGATTGTTCCGTACGTCCATCGTGCGTTAACACTGTTCGGTGACTGTCTGCAGTGCTACAGGGAGTTTGATTTTGAATTGACTCTTCCTCCTCTTCCCTCTCGTGTTTACGAAGTGAGAGTCGGCTTAAGTAATTTTGGTTATAGTGTATGGAATGGGACTATTCGTCCGGATCCTGTTCAAGTGTATATAGACGGCAAAGTAGAAGGTGTTCCTTTCCCAATCAATTATACTGATTATAAGGATCATGAGAGTCTGAATGTAGAGCAGACCGGTTATGTGGCTGACGAACGTACTCTTGACAACGGATTGGAGAATGACAAACTGATGCGCAACATAGGCTGGATGAAGGGGCCTGTTTCGTTTACCGATTGGGATGGATATACAGCAAGAGACAAAAGGTATAGTATGAGGAAAATAATTACAAGAAAATTTTTTGCTCCCGGCAGACACACGATAAGGTTCAGATATGTAGGAGAGCGTGCGAATGATATGCTTCTTGATTATTTGGAGTTTGTTCCGCTGAACATTATCAACGACCCCACGAAGCCTGAGGATAGGTACTGAAAAACATCAGGCCCTGCAAAGGGCGAAATTATAAAGCGTAGTCCGTTAGGGCTACGAATAAAGCACAAAACACGTATAGCCCTGAAAGGGGCGACACAAAAACGAGATTGTTTAAGGGTGGTTCTATAAATTAGTTCGAGGCGATTTTTGAGTTTATTTCGAGTATATTGTTTATTTTTGCGATAGCGCAACCTTTGTGTTGCAACTGAGTAAAAATGAAGAAGATGCCGAAATAAAACAAAAAGCGACCGAAATAGAATGCATCCGGAAAAGAAATATAGATCAATAATTTATAGAACTACCCTTAACATGAAACGAATACTCTACATATTAGCAATAGCCCTATCAATCCTCGCCTGCACCGACGAGATAGACAAGAGCAACCGTTACACCTTCACAGGTGAAACGATAGCGGACTTTTTGCTCAACCGCAGCGATAGGTATTCGCATTTCGTAAAAATATTGCGTCAGGCAAAAATGCTTACCCTGCTATCGACATACGGACAGTTTACATTATTTCTACCGGACAATGAGGGAGTGGAAAATTTCCTCTGCGAACAGGATAGTATCTATCACACAACAAAAGAAACAGATACTCCTGTATGGACGGGCATAACCTCGCCACTGATAGATGAACTGAGCGACTCGATGGCAAATGTAATAGCCCGCACTCATTTGGTGGAGGGCAACTACCGTACAGCACAATTCGTCACAGGTACACTGCCACGATGGAATTTCAATGACCGGTACCTGAGCATCAACTACAAAGTCACTGATGAAGAGTGCTACATAATGCTCAACAACCACTCGGCAATAATTAACGGCGACAATGAGGTGGAGAACGGCATAATACACATTATAGACAAAGCAGTACCTAATGCCACGAACAGCGTTCCCGACCTTATCTGTGAATTTGCATTCTTCAGCCTGTTCTCCGAAGCACTCAAGGCGACAGGCTTTTCCGACTCGCTGCAAAGAATCATAGACAACAGCTATGTGCAGGAAAAGAATGTTCCTTATATTCCATCAGAATATGCACACACATATCAGTATCCCGAAAAGAAATTCTACAAGTACACCGGATTTATAGAACCCGACGATGTATTCCACAGCAACGGTATCAACAATTTAGCCGACTTGCGTGCCTTTGCCGAAAAATGGTACGGCACCGAGGACAGGGATAATCCTAAGAGTCAGCGCAATGCACTATACAAATTTGTCGCCTACCACTTCATTCCGCGCGAGTTGCCTTATAATAAATTGATTATAAGTCACGAAAAAGGAAAAATGTGCCATTATATAGGTTACGACATTACTGACTATTTCGAAACGATGTGCCACCATATGATGAAGATTGTAAAGCCACTGAGCAGCGAGGAAGGAAAGGATATTTTTATCAATTACTCCAAGCGCAGTATACCCTATAACCACGAAATGCGCAAGCATTTGAATGTGCGCGTTGTGGAATTGACCGAATTTGTTGCCCAAAAGAGTGCATACGAAAAATTCAATCCAATGGCAGCCAACGGCATTGTCCATCCTATAGACAAGATACTCATATACAATGAGGACGAAATGTACGGCAACATTCTTAACGAGCGTATGCGCTTCGATGTCTTTACACTATTGCCCGAACTCTCGTGCAACGACATAAGATACTCCGAAAGCTTCAGAAGAGTAATTCCTAACAATTATTGCAGAAACATTAAAGGGGAGAGCCTGGGCGGACAATTTTTCTACGACAGCCCATATTGGGGGTATTTCAACGACCAATTGGCACTTCGCACAAACTTTGATTTCGCACTGCGTCTGCCTCCTGTCCCTGCCCGCACATACGAGATTCGTATGTCGCACAATACCCATTATGCAGGTGGGCAAAATGGCAGGAAAGACAATATGCTTATACAGATATATTTGGATGATAAAGTGTGTGGATTGCCAATCGACACAAGAATAGCGAGCAGTGATATATCCATAGGCTGGATTCCGGATGAGGAGACGTTCGACAATGGAGTAGAAAATGACCGACAGATGCGCAACCGCGGATGGATGAAGGCTCCTGACTCCTATCTCGAAATGACATACGACGCAGCATATCTCCCTCCGCGAAATTTTGACCAATATGTCCGTCGAATTGTTACAAGGCAATATATGGGCGAAGGGGAGCATTGGTTGCGAGTAAAATCCCTTAATACTTCAGATAATACCAAGAGCCGTATAGTTGTAGATTTTAATTTCGACTACATAGAGCTTGTGCCGCTGCACATAGTCAGTGACCCCACAAAGCCCGAGGATAGACACTAAGTGATTATTAAAGATTGTTAAAAATGGGGGGGTAGCTTCGCTCATCGTAAAAATAACTATATTTGAAAAAGTGCAAATAAACAGAAGAATTTGAATGAAGATGCAAGCAAATTTTCAAACTCCTCCGACCTTAGCAAGCTGAATAGACCTCGCAAGCTCGGCACTCCTTAGGAAAGCTAAAGCTTTCGTCGTCGCAAACATTGCTTATTACGCAATGTCCTCTTATCCAAGAGGAGGAGCTTTAGTAACATATTGAATAACAAAGAGAAATAACTCTCCCTCTTGGCTAAGAGGGAGTACCCGAAGGGGGAGGGAGTTCGAATGAACACGCAAGCAAATTTTCAAACTCCTCCGGCTTGACAGCCACCTCCTCTTATCCAAGAGGAGGAGTAAAGAAGAAATAACAAAAAATGAAACGAATACTCTACACACTCACATTGGCCCTGTCAATCCTCGCCTGCACCGACGAGATTGACAAGAGCAACCGTTACACCTTCACCGGTGAAACGATAGCGGACTTCTTACTCAACCGCAGCGAGAAATACTCCCACATGATTACCTTGCTGAAGCGTGCCGAGCTTTTCAGCTTGCTGAATACATACGGACAATTCACACTGTTCCTGCCCGACAACGAGGCAGTAGAAAAGTATATACAAGAGCAGGACTCAATTTATTCGACAACGAAAGATACCGAAGCTCCCATATATACAGGTATAACCTCGCCATTCGTCGAGGAACTCAGTGACTCTATGGCTAATGTCATAGCTCGTATGCACCTGATTGAGAAGAACTATCACACGGCAGAATTTGGCGAAGGAGCAATAGGCAAATGGAATTTCAACGACAGGACATTGGTTGTCAGTTACAAGGTTGTTGATGAACGTTTCTACATTATGCTCAACAACAGTGCAGCCATAATTGATAGCGACAACGAAGTAGAGAATGGTATTGTACACGTAATAGATAAGGTTATAGACCCGGAATACAAGACTGTAGCCAACAAAATTTCGGAATTTCGTTTCTTTAGCTTATTCCACAGCGCCATTGCAGAGACAGGTTTTTCCAATGCCGTTTCTGAGAAATTCTGTCGCGACAGCGAATCATTCAAAGAAGAATTGCAGAATTACTGGAAATTGAACCCTAACAGGTATATAAAATTCACTGCATTCGTAGAGCCGGATAAGGTATTCAACGAAAATGGCATATACTCCCTTGACGACCTTAAGGCTTTTGCCGAAAAGTGGTACGGTACCGAGGCAAAAGGTAACTATAAGGATCCAAAGAATGCGCTGTACAAATTTGTGGCCTATCACTTTGTGGAGGGAGAGATTCCATACAATAGAATAGTCCTTTCAAAATCCGGTATAGGTCCGAATTTTGACAAATATTATGTTGCCGGTCACGATCTTTACAACTACTATCCTACAATGCAGGGTACACTGATGAAGGCAATGAGACCACTGAGCACAACCGATGGACGGAATATCTATCTCAACTACTCGAAACGCGCACTTCCCTACAACATAGAGATGCGTAGGCACATAAACGTGCGGGTAATAGAACTTACGGAGTTTACGCAGATGGATGAAAAATATACCGATTTTATGCCCAATGCCGGCAACGGCCTGATTCATCCTATAGATAAAATACTTATCTACAACGAGAATGAAATGGTGGGTAACATCATTAACGAACGTATGCGTTTCGACTTTGCATCGTTGCAACCGGAACTGTCAAGTAACAATCTATGGCAAAATACATTCGGAGAATTTCCCGCTGAATATTTCAAGGGAATAAAAAAAATGGGAGGAAATGGTTTCATTATATATAATCCGGGGGCGGGGTATTTGCTTGATAATATATTGCTATACGTTGATTTTGACTTCTCTTTCAAACTACCACCGGTGCCGCCACGTACGTATGAAATACGCATTTCCCAACAGGCTCATAACCATATTAACTCAGGAAGGACAATGGCATCGTATCAGCTATATTTAGACAATAAGATTTGTGGTAATCCTTTGCTTCAGGAACCTCACTCCGATGATCTTGATATAGGATGGATAGAAGATAATGTAACATACGACAATGGTGTAGAACTTGACAAGCAGATGCGTAACAGAGGTTGGATGAAGGCTCCTGACAGCTACAATGACTATTGCGGTGGTTTTGTGAATGCAAGACAGAGTTTTGGTAAATTGCGAAAAATAATAGCGAGGGAATACCTTTCCGATGGTGAGCACTGGTTGCGATTCAGATATTTGGGAGCACCAACAGGAGAACTGTATAGAATGTTTATTTTGCCGATAGATTACATTGAAATTGTGCCGCTGCACATTGTAAGCGACCCTGTTAAGCCTGAGGACAGGCACTGAAAATAGCAGAAAAACTCTACCTCTTATCCAAGAGGAGGAGTGTAAAGCATTGAAGGATGGAGTATTTTATATTATTAGTGTCCGGTAAACGTATTTAAGTCGTTTAAAATTCGATATTTAAGCTTGTATAAGCCCCTATCCCTTTTTTGATACAAATTTGAGTACAATGGCTTAAACTCCTCCTCTTGGATAAGAGGAGGTGGATTCAAACGCAAAGCGTTTGAAGACGGAGGAGTTTGAAACTATTGCTTGTGTTTTTATTCAAACTCCCTCCCCCTTTGGGTACTCCCTCTTATCCAAGAGGGAGAGTTGTTTACCTTGTTTTTGAATCCACCTCCTCTTCAAGAGGAGGAATGTAAATTCCTAAAAATTACTAATGTCTGACATTCTCCCTCTATTGAAGAGGGAGTGCCCGCAGGGCGAGGGAGTTCCAATCATTGACTTAAATTTGTCTTAATAAAGAATTGGAGCTTGTAGCAACTTGAAGAATGGAATCTTAGGAACTTAAACATATTTACCGGACAGTAATAACTCGAAATACCTCTCAAATAATTCCAAAAGATTGTGCAAGCCGAGAGAAGAATATCAAGTTTACTTGAATATTATTTCGAGGCGCCGCCTATCTTATGAAAATAAAATTCAAACAGCTTCTAAACATCTGTTAATTTTCAATCGGTGCTGCTAATATTTGTCATTTTATTAGGAAAATTCTACAATTTTCGTAATTTTGCAACTGAGAAAAGCACATCCGATGAAATACGTTGCTTTGCCTTCCGAAGAACAACACATACTGCCTTTTTACCTGGCTATGGAGGAGTATGTGGCTCGTCGCCTTGCGGCAGACGAATATTTCTTTATGTGGCAGGTTGAACCTACTGTAATCTTCGGTCGCAACCAACTCTTGGATACCGAGGTTGATGTGGAGTATTGCCGCGCAAACGGCATCGGAGTGTATCGTCGCAAGAGTGGGGGAGGCTGTGTCTATGCCGACAGGGACAATATAATGTTCTCTTACATCACCCCTGCTGTCAATGTCAATTTTACTTTCAACAACTATATGCTGATGGTGGAGCATCTGCTGCGCAAGTTGGGCGTGGATGCAAAGACCACCGGCAGGAACGACATACTTATTGAAGGCAAGAAGGTGTCGGGCAATGCCTTCTATCATCTGCCCGGACGAAGCATTGTGCACGGTACCATGCTATACGATACCGACATTGAGAAGATGTTGCGCTCTACAACGCCGTCGCAGACAAAACTCAAGAGCAAAGGAGTTGAGTCTGTG
>SUXT01000010.1 GCA_015060835.1 Bacteroidales bacterium | reverse complement strand
CCGTCTTCAAAAACTGTCGTTTTTGAATCCACCTCCCCTTTAAGGGCAGGAACTTTTTAGAATAGTTTTTTATCCATTGAAGGATGGGGTTGTACTTTTTAGGTATAATATCGCATAATCATTTAAACCCAAATCGGTCATTAGAACGGCTATTTTTGTGGTCGACTTCGTAACTAATTGGCTACAAGCCTTTTGTAATTTGATTTTTCTAATGACCGCCATTAGAAAAACGATTTTGCAAATAACTTATTTTCAAGGCATTACAGACTTGACCACAGTTTTTTGTACTTCTAATGACCGATTTGGGATAAATAAAATATGCGCTTCACATCATAGCTGAGTGAAGCGCATATTTTATTTACGTCCTATTGGGGGATCGTTATTTTGTGTAGAACTTATGCGGCTTAATCATAAGTTCGGGCTTCAACAGCTTGTCGAGTTCATCTTTAGTAAGCAGTTCCTCTTCGAGTACAAGGTCGTACACGCTTCTGTTCTCCTTGAGTGCGCGTTTGGCAATGCGTGCCGAATTTTCGTATCCCAATGTGGGGTTCAGAGCGGTAACGATGCCTATGCTTCCCATCACAAGTTCGCGGCAGTGTCCTTCGTTGGCTGTTATGCCGTCGATGCAGAGGGTTCTCAGACGCGCCATTCCCTTGAGCAGCATGCGGATGGATGAAATTGTGGCGTGAACGATGATTGGCTCCATTACATTGAGCTGCAACTGTCCGGCTTCGGCAGCGAAAGTGATTGTAAGGTCGTTGCCTATGACATTGAAGCATATCTGGTTGACAACCTCGGGGATAACGGGGTTTACCTTGCCGGGCATGATGCTGGAACCGGGCTGCATTGGCGGCAGGTTAATCTCGTTGAGTCCGCAGCGGGGGCCGCTTGAGAGCAGGCGCAGGTCGTTGCAGATTTTTGAAAGCTTCACAGCAAGACGCTTCATTGCCGAGGAGTACATTACTGATGAGCCTGCGTCGGGGGTAGCTTCGACAAGGTTGCCGGCAAGCACAAATTCCTTGCCTGAGATTATGCGCAGGGCTGTCACGCAGGCCTCGGAGTATCCGGGTTCGGTGTTGATACCTGTGCCGATGGCTGTTGCGCCCATATTCACTTCGAGGAAAAGGCGTGCCATCTGGTTGAGACGGTCTACCTCCTCTTCGAGTGTCGATGCGAATGCTTCGAATTCCTGTCCCAATGTCATGGGTACGGCATCCTGCAACTGTGTGCGGCCCATCTTCAGTATGTGGTCAAACTCCTTGCCTTTTGCGCGGAAGGATGCTATCAGTTTCTTAAGCTCGGCTACAAGATCCTCGTTGTGGAAGATAAAGCATAGTTTGAACGAGGTGGGGTAGGCGTCGTTGGTAGACTGCGAGAGGTTTACATGGTCGTTGGGGTGGCAGTATTTGTATTCGCCCTTCTTGTGGCCCATAAGTTCGAGTGCGCGGTTGGCCACCACTTCGTTGATGTTCATGTTGGTGGATGTTCCGGCGCCACCTTGTACAAGGTCTACAGGGAACTGGTCTACAAGCGCTCCCCCTATAATCTCTTCGCAGGCTGCCTTTATGGCCTTGCCTATCTTTTCGTCGAGAATGCCGAGCGACATATTTGCATGGGCTGCAGCCCATTTTACCATTGCGAGGGCCTTTACATAGTAGGGGTGGTCGCTGATGGTTATTCCGCTTATTCCGTTAAAATTCTCAATAGCGCGGAGTGTCTGTACACCGTAATAGGCTTCGGCGGGTACCTGCATTTCGCCTAATGAATCATGTTCGAGACGTGTTTCCATACTTTGTAAGATTATTGATGGTTGTTGTGATATTTTTTGCTAAAGTACTGATTTTTACAATACGATGGCGCTGTTTTTCAATTATTTTATGAAATAATTTGTTTCTATATGCTTTTGCCGTATACTGTGCGATAAATGGAATTTTTTATCTGCTCATAATCCTGTTCCATCTCCACGCCGCAGTACATCAGTCGCATCGGTATTTCGTTGCCGCCTGCGCGATAGGCGGGCTGTATGTACTCTTCGGGGGAGAGTGTGAGCCCGCATCGGGTGTAGAATGCTATGCGCCGGCGGCTGAGGTCGTCGGTGGGGAGTTCTACTTCGAGGACTATTCTGCCTTTTTCTTTTATAAGCCCGCTGATTACTTCGCAGCCGTATCCTTTGCCACGCAGGGTGGGGAGTACGGCAAAGTGCTCTACATACACAAACTCTTCGAACTGCCAATAGCTGAGCAGGCCCGCAGGTTCTTCTCCGGCGAAGAGGATGTTCATGTGGAACATGTCGATGCTCTCCACGTTTCTGCGCTGCTCTTCGAGCGGGCGGTATTCGTCTGCGGGGAAGGAGGCAGTCAACAACTTTTCTACGAATCTGTACTCTTCGCTTGTGGTGTTTTTTATTCTTTTTCTCTTTATCTCTTTCCTATCCATGTTGCTTTTTTCCATAAATATTCAAACGGTCCCTGCTTATGGCTCTTGAACCATAGGCAGGCGAAAATGTACTGTACTGCGAATATTCCTATTCCCACAAGCAGGCTGTATGTGTGGTTGAGTTTAAGATGCAGGCCCCAATGGTAGAATAGGAAACTGCCTATCACTGACTGTGTTATATAATTGGTGAGACTCATGCGGCCATAGGGGATGATCTTGTCGAGCAACTTTCTCAGCGAGGTGAGGTAGTAGAGCAGCACTGTGCCCGACACAAGCAACATCATGAATGCGAACTTGTAGAGTGAGCTTACTATGAGTATCGCGGGTGCTGCTACGGCTCTGTTTGCAATATATTCTCTAAGCATAGGCTCCACTCCCCGCAACGGGAAGAAGAGCGCAAGTGAGCATCCGGCTGTTGCCAACCAGAAACGTATGTTTTTCTCTCCGCCCATGAACAGTTTCTGCCGGCCTATCCACATACCCAGCAGGAAGAGGGCGGGTGTCTGAAAGAAACGTGCATTCTCCCACGCCCATGTGAGGCTCGCAAGCTGTCCCTCCCACAGGTTCATTTTCACTGTTTCAAGGAATGTTCCGCTGCTCTGCACTTGGTATGCCATGCCCCAGTATTGTGAGTCGAGCGGACGCGGTGCGGTATATTCGGGATTAAGAATGGCGTATATCATTTCGCCTATTTCAAGCGGTTGCAGCATCATTATTGCTGCGGCAATAAGTATCGTACGGTTGCTGCATCGCGCAAACAGAGGCAGTACGAATCCTGTAACGGCATACAGTACAAGCACCTCTGCGGTGAAGAACATTGCGTTCAGCTGTCCCCAAAGGAAGAGCAACAGCAGTCGCCACATGAATCTCAGACGAAAATCGTACCCTCTTTCCAACTGCCGGCTGTCCTGAATGTAGAAACTGAATCCGAAGAGCAGAGCGAATATTCCGTAGGCTTTTCCGGCGAGCAGAAAAGTTGTCGAGTCCCATATTGCTTTGTTGGTGAACTGCAACAATGTATTTTCGGTTGCAGGATAACAGTAGAAATTGAAATGTTCGAGGCTGTGCAGCAGCACTATTCCAAGTACGGCCAATCCTCTGAGGACGTCTGCTACGTCTATGCGTTCTTGTTTTATCATACTCTTGGGAGTGTTTATTTCAAATATTTCACAAACGAGCGAAATAATATCAAGCTTGCTTGAATATTTCACAGCGAGTGCAGTTGATATTCGAAGTTATTCAAATATCACAATTTAAAATCAGATATACAAATTTTACGTTGATATTTTACCAATCAATTACTATCTTTGCACAAAATTTAAAATGTGTGCAATATGAAAAAGATAAAAAATCCGTGGATAGGCAAAGAGGGATACCAGTGTATAGGCTGTTGCCCCACCAACGAGGCAGGACTGAAAATGGAATTTTACGAGGATGGCGAGGAGATTGTCTCTTTGTGGAAGCCTCAGGCGCGTTACCAGGGATGGATTGATGTGCTGCATGGCGGTATTCAGGCGTTGCTGCTTGATGAGATGAGCGGTTGGGTAGTTTCGCGCAAGTTGCAGACTGCTGCCGTTACGGCCAAGATGGAGCTGCAATACAAGAAGTCGATATCAACCAACGAGGAGTGCCTGGAGATTCGTGGTAAGGTTCTCAGCCAACGTCGCAATCTTGCCGAAATTGAGGCATGCATCTACAATGGCAACAAGGAACTTTGTTGCCGTGCTGTCTCCACATTCTTCTGTCTGTCAAAGGAGAAGGCTGTTGCCGAAATGGGATTCGAGGAGTTTGTGCTCGAAGATTGATGAATGTTTCTTTTTGGGGACTGTAAATTAACCGTTTACAGTTCGACAAGTATTCTTACATTAAGCTGTCGTCCCGTCAGATAGTTGGGGACGGCATAGTTCTGATTGTAGATGTCCGACACCCAATAGTAGGAGTTTACATTGTTTATATCAAGCAGATTGAGCGCATCGGCTCCCAACCATATATTCTTTATGTGGCGGCGGATGCCGGTGCGATAAATGTGCTCCTCGTTGTCGAGCAGGCGGTAGGACATTCCTATGTCTACGCGCTTGTAGGCGGGGGCGCGGAAGATGTGTTTCTCTCTGCCGCTGTGCGGGGGACCGAATGGCAGACCATCGGCATATACTCCGCGCAGTGTCATCTTCCAGCGGTCGGTGCCTGGGAAGTAGTCGGTGAAGTGTATCGACATGTTGAAGGTTTGGTCGGTGGGGCGGGGCAACCAGTCGCCGCCGTTTATTTTCTCTTTCGTCTCCATCACCGAGAAGGTTACCCACGAGTCGGTGCCGGGGACAAATTCTCCGAAAAGTTTCAAGTCTATTCCTGTGGCGTATCCTTTGGCGCAGTTCTCGCCATAGTAGACTACGCGTACATTGTCCACATTGTAGGGGATGATGTTGTCGAGCTTCTTGTAGTATGCTTCGGCTGTGAATTTGAAGGGGCGCTCGTTCATCTTGAATTTATAGTCGCAGCCGAGGACGAAGTGTAGCGAGCGAGGCGATTTTATATCCTTGTTCAGGCGTACGGTGCCGATACCGTCGGTGCAGATGGTGTCGCGGAACTCCTTGTAGAATGGTGCCTGATAGTAGACGCCTGTTGCGAAGCGCAGTGTCATCTTGTCGTTGAACTTGGGGATGAGCCCCACAGATGCGCGTGGCGACACTATGCACTCCTTGTTCCAGTCCCAGTATGAGAGACGCACTCCGCCGTTGAGCGAGATGGTGCCCAGCGAGCTTTGGAACTTGTATGTGTCCTGCAAGTAGGCCGATAGGCGGTTGCTGCTTGTGGAGGTGTTTGAGCGCAGGCTGTATATCATTTCGAGGTTGGCGCCGCCGTGGGGCAGGTTGTATCCTGCCGAGTCGCGCATTTCCCATTCGCGCTGGTTCTCCTTTATATTTTCGTTTTTCCACTCTATGCCCCAGCGCAGGTCGTGGCTGCCGAGGAAGTGCATTCCGCGCAGGGCTGCTGTGCGTACATCGGCGTCGAGGTAGTTGCGGGCGTGCTCCATGTAGCTGCCTACGGCAATGTTCTCTTCGCTGTTGACGTCGTCTATCCAGTATTGCCCCATTATGTCGTATGTCTCCTCCTCGCGCGAACTGAATGCCGAGGCGAGCAGCGTTATCTGGTTGTATTCGTTGGGGGAGTAGTTGAGCGATGCCGAGCCGAACATTGTGCGGAAGAGGTCGCTCTCCCATCCGCCGAAATATACTTTGAACTCTTTTACGTCCTCCATGGTACCGAAGCTGGTGGTGCGGTCGCTGGGGGTGAAGTTGTAGCGGTTGCGCGAGATGTTGCCTATGAATCCGAGGCTCAGATGGGGGGTGATGCGCCAGTCGAAGTGTGTCTGGTAGTCGAGGAATTTGGGGGTGTATTCGCCTTTTGTGTCGAGTGTGCCCAGCAGATAGCTGTTGGTCTTGTAGCGCAAGGAGTTGGAGAAACTTATCTTGGAATTTCCTGCACCCACATAGAGACTTGCACCCAGAAGGCTTGCCGACAGGGTGCTCTCGAACCGGCGTGGCTTGCGGTAGGTAATGTCGAGCACCGAGGCTGTCTTGTCGCCGTACTTCGCTTCGTAGCCGCCGGTGGAGAATGCGATGGAGCCTACCATGTCGGGGTTGAGGAAGCTGAGTCCCTCCTGCTGGCCGGCGCGTATGAGCAGAGGACGGTAGATTTCCACTCCGTTGACATATACGCTGTTCTCGTCGAAGTTTCCTCCGCGTACGTTGTACTGCGAGCTCATCTCGTTGTGCGAGCTTACACCCGCCTGTGTGGATATTATCGATTCGATGCCGTTGCCGCTGGCATCGGGCATCAGACGTATGTTTTTGGGGACTTTTATCTCTTGTGTGCCACCCATCTGCCGCTGCTCGTCAATAATCTCAATGCCGTCGAGTGTGTGGTCGGCGGCGGGGAGCTTTACATTGAGGGTTACGGTGTCGGTGGGGTTGCGCAGCACCTTTTTCCTTGTCTGGTAACCGAGCATGGAGTATACTATCACAAGGCTGTCGCGGCTGTCGCAGGTGAAGGCGTATCGTCCCTTGAGGTCGGTGAATGTGCCGGCAGCCTGCCCCTCGGCGCTTACGCTTGCAACCTCTATGGGTGAGCCTTTGTCGTCGCTCACAGTGCCTTTGATGGTTACTTTCTGCGCTTGAAGTTCAAGTAAGGCGAGCAGTGTGATAAGTGTATATAGCAGTGTTCTTTTCATTTGTCTGTGCAGATGCGTGTACCTTATAATAACGCGGAAATGTGCTTAAACGTATATCTTGCGCAATATTTTGTTTATCCACATCCAACGGTAGCGGTACCAGCGTATGGTGCTTACCTGCTTGCCGCCGAAGTTGAGGATGAAATTGCGGAAACCTGTATTCTTTCTCAATGGCGCTCCCGAGACTGCAAATTCGAAGTGGGGGATTCCTCTCTTGTGCGCATCCTCTATTGCGGCCCACACCGACATTATGCCGGGGTAGAGCAGAGGGTGGCTCTTGCGCAGTCCGCAGCTGTATAGCAGATATACGCGCTCTTCGGAGTATAGGCAGATGGAGCAACCTATCATTTTGCCCTCTTTGTTGCGGACGGTGAACATACGTGCATCGGGCGACTCCTGTGTGCTGCCGAGGAGTATCTTGTGCAGCAGGTCGGTGGGGGCAAAGTAACGCGATATTTTCGATGCGTAGTATTTCTTCAGCAGTTTCATACCCTCCTTTATCTCTTCTGCGCCTGTCGCCTGTGAATATGTTACCCCTCGCTCTGTTGCGCGGCGTATGTGTGCGCGGTAGGCGCGGGAGAGGCGCTCCTCGGGGTTGCGGCTGTGCAGGGAGATGTATATGCGTGTGTCGTCGCGTGGCACAAACCCGAAGCGGCTGAATGTGCGGTATGTCGTGCGCGGGTCGGTTATGTGGCGCACCTCTATGAAGAGGTATCGCATATCGAGCGCCTTTATCAGTCTTTGCATGAAGTGGTGGAACAGTGTGTTGCGGTCGGTGCACTTTTCACTGTATACCCCTTCGCCGTAGATGCTGCACCAATGGTAGATGCCGGGCGGCAGTAAGCGCAGGTCTCTCTTGAGGATGGCGAGCATGTGCCCAAGCTCTTCGTCGCCGTCGTAGGCTACGAACATTATGGGGGTGATGCCCGATGAATCTTCGAGCAGATGAAAGAACTCTGCCGAGTGGTAATAGGAACCTTTCATCAGTGCGGGCAGTTTCTCTTTGCTTGTGTATTGCTCTATGCGCATTGTCGGCGTGTGTAGTTGTTGCGCTGTAAAGTTACTGAATTATTTAGTCGTTTACTTGAAAAATGTGTTATAATTTTGGAAATGGATTGAATTTGTGGTTGGTGCAGGCTATGTGGTTGTCGACTGCTTCTTGATGCTGAAACTCACTCCTGAGTATCCTTTCCCCCCCCTTCTATTTATTAGAGCATAAACTATGTGGGAATCTCACGAATTTTTCAAGAAAAATTGCAAAAAAATATGTTCGCACGTAATTATTGGTACATTCGAACAGTGGTTGTGCGGCTGAAATGCGTTTGATTTTTTCATGTGCCGGCAGAATGTGAAAATGATTCATTTGAGACGATGCACTGTTTCTCAGGTATTTACGGTGGTAAAAAAGAAAAAGCGACAAACGGTGAAAATCGTTTGTCGCCTTGTGTCGGAATGAGGCGACTCGAACGCCCGACCCCTACGTCCCGAACGTAGTGCGCTACCAACTGCGCTACATTCCGTCCACTTTTGATGATGCAAAGGTATAACAAAAATGGCAAAGAGAAAAATTTTTTAAACTTTTTCTCGAAAATATTTGCACAGTAAAAAAAAACGTTCTATCTTTGCACTCGCAATCGGGAAACAAACACCGATTACAAATAAAAAAGGTGCCATAGCTCAGTTGGTAGAGCAAAGGACTGAAAATCCTTGTGTCCCCGGTTCGATTCCTGGTGGCACCACTTGAACCAAAAGTTAAAATCAACAAAACGCTGCAAATCAATGATTTGCGGCGTTTTTCTTTGTACGCTCAGCATGAGTATAAGCTAACGGGTGAGAGTCCCGAGCGAGCCCTAATAGTGGGAATCGCATAGCCTAAGGCAAGGGTGTCCATCGTGAGGTGGAATCTGAAGGAAGCCGGCGGCAAACATCTGGTCTGACGAACAGAAACTTCATACAAGGCATATGCTCGTGAGTAAGGTTGCAAAACAAACTGAAGCCCCATAGCTATTCGGAACGGGTGGTGTAAATGAAGCAGACATAAGGTGGAAAGTTAATGCCCTTATCTGAGGAGGTCTCGCAGACGAGCTGAAAAGTAAGTAGTAACAACGAACTGCGAGAAGTCAGCAGAGGTTATAGTACCTAAAGCACGTGTGCTTACGGGGAAGGACTGAATCGTGCAATGCAAAAGTAAATGACTGCTACCTGCAAGAGTCTTTTGTAGTCAGATGTTCGAAAGAAGCTCTCTAACCATACGATAGGACGGAATCCGAAAATAGGTTGGAAGTGACGTTTCTCTGCGGGATGGCTGAAAACAACTTGCCACACATCGTAAGATGAGAAAGCGCGAAACCGCCGTATGCCGAACGGCACGTACGGTGGTGTGGGAGGTCGGTAAACGTGAAGTAGGAGGTAAACACTTCTATTAGCGTTTACCTCCTACCCGATTGCCTAAATGCATTGTTTTTTCCTTAAAATTTATGATTATAGCAAAATTTTTCATATCTTTATGACAAATTATTGCGAATAAATAATACAATATATATGAACAGAATAAAGGAAGTCCTTGAAGCAAAGGGAATCAAGCAGACTTGGCTTGCCGAACAACTTGGCAAGAGCTTCAGTATTGTCAATGCCTATGCGTGCAATCGCCGCCAACCCAGCCTCGAACAACTCTTCGAGATCGCCAAGATATTAAATGTGAATCCAAAAGAATTGATAGGGTATGATGAGAAATAGTAATAAGTTATATATTGAGCAGTTTAAACAGCAATGTTTAGTAGCAAGCAACGAAGAGGAAATCAGAATTGCTGGCAATTTCTTCATATCTATAATATGTCAGCAATTTGGACTCACCGACACTGTTCATAATGAGATATCTAGTGTATACGGAGGTCGTGCCGATAGTATCTATTCAAATATATTGTTTGAGTACAAAAAACCTAATCACTTCCGAACGAACGATGGTGTTGAAGAAGCTCTTAGAGGACGAAAAAGTAGCAAGACAGATCGTGGTTTATTTCATTATTTAATAAATTTTTCATTAGAGCAATCATCTGGTGATGATTCCTTATTTGAGAAACTTTTGTTATCTAAGGTTGGAATTGCATTTGATGGTTCTACTTTTGTTTTTTGTCGATTCAAGAAATCCAGAGCTACAATCAATCTAATAGATAAAAATAAGACTAAAAGAATTCCAGAATCAATACAGAATGTTCGCAGCCTTGAGTTTGAAACAACTATAATTAAAGAAATTGATTCTGGAATAAGAAGAACCATATTGTATATTCGTTCCACAGACCGTAAAATGTTAACTTCTGATTGCCTTTTAGAGTCATTCTCGGCGAAATCGAAGATAACATCTACTGTTATTCCATATCTATATGAATTATTAAATTCGAATATTACCTCAAACTCTCGCATTGCAACACTGTACAATGAGTGGCAGCGCATATTTGGTGATATATATGAAAAGCAAGAAACAGATTTTGTTAAGCATATATCTGCAATCAAAAATACATATTCACTTTGTGGCGATATAGATGTTAAGCGAGCATTATTTACAATACAAACATATTATAGTATTGTTATAAAAATACTTATATACAACCTATTTTCATCTTTGCAACATCCATACGAGAAGAATAACAATATAGCACAACGATCAGATATACTTCGTTTATTTAAAGGGCAGGCATCCTCTTTTAATCAATATATTGACAATTTCTTTGAGATACATTTTTTTGAATGGTTTCTTTTTTCTGAGCATTTAGATATTAATTATATAAATCTAATAATTGAAGAATTAGACACTTTTGAAACCACAGCGTCTGTTATTAAACCAGAAATTGTAGGCGATGTTCTAAAGAAAACATATGAAGACCTAATGCCTAAAGATATTAGGCACTTAATGGGTGAATATTATACAGTTGACTGGTTGGTAGACTTTACAATTGAAAAATCAGGATATAACTATGATATAGATAAAAGAGTTTTAGACCCTACTTGTGGCTCTGGTGCGTTTTTAACACATCTCATAAAAGGTTTTATAAAGTCTAATCAAAATAGATTTAGTGAACAAGAGTTAATACATAGAATCATAGATAATTTCATTGGATTTGATATTAATCCTATTGCAGTTATATCTGCGAAAGGAAATTATATATTATCCTTAGGAGATATAACACAATTAAGCGAGGCTATCTCTGTTCCAATATATATGTGTGATTCTATTCTTGTTCCAACTGTTCATGCAAAACAAAAAGAGAATACCGGAGTCATTGAGATTGCAACATCGGTCGGAGAGTTTAATATTCCCGTTTTGTCAGACAGGAGCAAGAGTTACTATTTTTTTAAGACTATTTCTGATTGTGTTCTTACAGATTATACTACATTTGAGGAATTCTTAGGTAGGTTAGAAAGTGAGAATAAATTATCACTGAATAAGCAAGAACAGAAATATACTGAGACACTTTTTAATAAACTAATAACTCTACACATGAGTGGTAAAGATGGATTCTGGCCTATAATTCTAAAGAATTCATTTGCACCTCTTTTCCTGAAAGGAAAATTTGATTATATAATGGGAAATCCACCCTGGATTGGATGGAAGTCAATGTCTAGTAGCTATAGAAAATTAACGCTGGATATATGGCTGTCATATGGTATTTTTGAAAAAAATGCGTACGATAAAATAACTAGCCATGATGACTTCGCAATGGCTGTTACTTATGTAGCAATGGACCATTATCTAAATGATAAAGGGATTATGGCCTTTGTGTTACCACAAACATTTGTTAAATCATTAAAAGGTGGAGAGGGTTTTCGTAAATTTTCTATAACTAGAGATGGTCTAAATATACCATTTGCCATAACTGCTGTATATGATATGTTAAAGATCAATCCATTTAAGGGAGTTGCGGCAAATAAGACATCTGTATACCTATTCCAAAAAGGAATACAGATGCAATATCCGATGACTCATTATTATGAATGTAGTATATTACCTGGCAACAAATTATCTTCAAGTACAAAGTGGGATCAAATTAAATCGTTGATACATTATGATAATTTATGGGCAATACCTATAAATGATGATATTAGAAGTCCTTGGCTAACACTAAAGCCTGCAATCATCAAAAACCTTAACCTATATCGGGGCAAATCTGTTTATAAAGGTCGTAAAGGTATTGAGCCATGCGGTGCAAAGGGTGTCTATTTAGTTAATATAAATAGCAAGCATAATAATAAAATAAATATATCAAACTTGATAGAGCGCTCGCGATTAAAGGAAGCGTTAGAATTAGGAGTACACACAGACTTTGTTGATGAAGAATTAATTTATCCAATGGTGGGAGGACGCAATATTGATAAGTGGGGTATAAACTCTTATCTATATATGCTAGTTCCTCATAATTCAAGTGGCGATGGTATATATAGAGGTATTGAAGAATCTGTGCTTAAAACAAAATATAGTCTAACTTATAAATGGCTATTTTATTTCAAAAAGTTATTGTATGAAACTAGAGTTCGCAGTGGCAAATTCTTTGACCCCAAACAATTCCCTTGGTATCGATTGGATAATGTTGGAGAATATACTTTTAAGCCATATAAAGTATTATGGAAGGAGCAAAGTCAAGAAATGAAATGTGTTGTCGTTTCAAATATTTCAGATCAATATGTTTCTAATAAGATAGTTGTTACTGATTCTAAGGTTCTAAGTGTTTCTTTGGACGATAAGTATGAAGCTCACTATTTATGTGCCGTGTTAAACTCATCTGACATAGAAGCAATAGTTCAAGGCTACACAATTAATACAAATAGAGGTATTGATATTGTTAAAAATATAAACATTCCTGAATACAATAAAAATGACAACGATCATAAGAGTTTGGCCGAACTATCTATTGATGCTCATGATGCATATACAGGCGGTAGAATGGATAAACTTAATGATATACAGAAGAAAATAGATGCTATAGTAAGACTAGTTTTTGAAAATAGATAGCTAATAGTTTTGATACAATAGCGGTGCTAAATTTTATGACAAAAATATCCATTCGATTTTATAATGACCGTGAGGTGCGAGCTGTTTGGGATGAGGAAAAATCCAAATGGTGGTTCTCTGTGCTTGATATCGTAGGAGTGCTGAACGACCAAGACGACTACCAGAAAAACCGCAACTACTGGAAATATCTCAAAACAAAGCTTAAAGGCGAGAAAAGTGAAGTGGTTAGTGGCACTAACCAGTTGAGACTTCTTGCGCCCGATGGCAAGCGACGACTCGCTGATGTCCTCGACTACAATGGTGTTTTGCTCCTCGCAAAGAGTTTTCCCAACGCCCGTGCGATGCGTTTTGTCGAGTGGTTTACCAATAGCGACGAGACTATTGACGGCAAGAGCAAGTCGAAGGCGTATGCCCTCTTTGAGAGCAGCCTAATCGACAATATCGAGGTCGGCACGGTCAAAGGCTTGCAGCAGATTCACGCCTACCTATTTGGTGGTTTGTATGACTTTGCCGGTCAAATTCGCACTGTGAATATCGCAAAGGGTGGTTTTCAGTTTGCAATGGCGCAGTTTCTTCCGCAGGCACTTGCAACCATCGAGCAAATGCCCGAAACGAATTTTGAGGAGATTGCCGATAAATATGTCGAGATGAACATCGCTCACCCGTTCCGTGAGGGCAATGGTCGTGCGACCCGTATATGGCTCGATCTGATTCTCAAAAAGCAGTTGCAGAAATGCGTTGATTGGAGTAAGATTGACAAGAACGACTACTTGAATGCGATGCAAAAGAGTGTTGCCGACTCGTCGGATATCAAGCGACTTTTGCAGTCTGCTTTGACCGACAAAATCAACGACCGTGAAACCTTTATGAAGGGTATTGATTACTCGTACTACTACGAGCAGGAGGAGTGAAAAACGCTCAAAAATACCCCTAAAAAACTGCCTAAAATCACCCCTCTATTTCGATGCAAAATTGTGAAAAAATCGAGTGATACAATTATGGAAATGGCCTTTTTTGAGCAGTTGTCAAATCATAAGTAATTGAGACATCGTGCATTAAAGCTATGGTTCAAGGATTCTGGTGGCACCACAGCAAAGAAATTGTAAATCAGAGGGTTGCAGAAATGTAACTCTTTTTTTGTTGCTGTTTTGGGCGTTTTTAAGCGTAAAGTAAAACCATGAGTTAAACCAAAAATCAACGTTTAGAAGTGTCGTAGAGCTGTTTTTTGGTACTTTTCTGCACGACGAGTTAAACCAGGGGTACAAAAACAACCCTTATGGAAACAATTAACCCAACTTTGACCCATCCACCACCAGAAGGACGACCGCTCGGACGCACACCTTTTCTTCGGGCTGCTGGCCTATTGGATAGTCAACACAATACGATACAAACTCAAACAGAAAGGGTACACTTCCCACTGGACGGAAATAGTCAGAGTGATGAAGACGCAGAAGGCTGTCACGACAGAGGCCACGAACGCACTTGGAGAGAAAGTCCACTTGCGGATGTGCAGTGAACCAAACAAAGCGGCGGACAACATCTACGAACTGCTAAACTATAGGAAAATGCCATTCAGAAGGATAAGGATTGAAAAAAGTTTGTAGTACCCAAAGCCACAAATGAAAAACGGCAAATGACTGATAGGCAAAAAGAATCATCTGATGATAAGCAAAGTTGGGTTAAGACAAATTTAAGTCTATGATTGGAACTCCCTCGCCCTGCTAAGCCTCACAAGCTCGGCACTCCTTTGGAAAGCTAAAGCTTTCGTCGTCGCAAACATTGCTTATTACGCAATGTCCCTCTTCAAGAGGGAGAATTTCGTATATTGGTAATTTTCAATGATTTATATTCCTCCTCTTGAAGAGGAGGTGGATTCAAAAACATTGTTTTTGAAGACGGAGGAGTTCAAAACATAAGCAGAATAAAATTTACCGGACAACAATATTAAAGAATAGAACCTTAAGAACTTAAACATGTTTACCGGACAGAATAATTTGCAATAATAAAAGATAATTTTGGAGAGCTTATGCTCTCCAAAATTATTCCGTTCTGTATGTAATTATCCGGCTTTTGACAAGTAGGCCTTCACCTGTTCCTCGGTAATTGGATGTATTGTAAAGTGATATGTCAAAATTCAGGTCGTCCCAAATAAGTTTCCCACGGTTTTCGTCGTAATATGCCTGCAATTCATTGCAAATCTTGTCGAACCGGGTAAGTGCATATTCCTTTTCTCTTGCATTTGTCGCAAATTCCTGATTTAGTTCGGCTATCTCGTTTCGGGTTTCTGGCGGTAGGTAGTTAATGTTGTCGTTTACCACAATTTCGTATATTGACAATGGACCGTTCAGTTCACACGAGACAAATGTCAGCGGCACAAGAGCCGCCAACATCAGCATTATAAAATATGTTTTCTGCATAGATATTATCATTTATCGGTTGTTCTCTTTTTATTGCGGGATGAAACACCATTTTTGTCAAATATTACAAGTTCGTCTGTAGCGTTTCCTCTTGAAACAGCTTTTGTTTCAAGGGCACGGCGTACAGCTTCCATGTCAGGAATTATAAGACCTGCATCGTATTCGGCGGTCTTGAATGAGCGGATACCGCCGTTTACAAGTTTGCCGCCACAATATAGGAACGAACGGGCATAATAAGTAGAATTGGGCTTCAGTTTAAGCACGCTTGAAAAAAGACCGGTGCTTTTGTTCAACGTACCATCGGAAATGCGGTCCACAGCTTCCGTTCCATTTAAAATATCTGCCTCTGTCGGTGCAAATTCAAAGCCGAGACGTATATCATCATACTTGTCGGAATTGATTATATCCAGTACGGTGTTGTTTACTTTGCTTTTGCAGATTGTCCACTCGTCCTCTATAGCCACGTCAAAGGTCTCTACTTCGAAATTGTCTACAGGTTCAGCGCCTATCGAAAATTTCTTCACAGCTCCGCGATACACTCTGTCATTGCCCTTGGGTTGAACTGAGAATCGGCAATAGAAATCACAGCTCCATGCAAGATTAGTAAGTTGTGTTTCGAATGTGCGGCCTCCATCGAACTTTTCGTATATGCGTATCGCATCGGTCATCTCCCTGTCGCGAGCAACGTCAAAGTAGATGATGAAGTCTCTGTCGCTCTCTTCGGTTATGGATTTGTTCAACAGGTCGCACAACAGTTCATTGATGTTGCCTTTCAGTGTCACTTTGTTCTTGTTGATGAGCGGAGTTTCAGTGGTCGCTTTATATTCGAGTTTCTTTGTCTTGAAATTCTCCAACGTAGAGGTATATGTGGTGCTTACACCATCAACTTCCTTTACGACCTTGTAGTAGTAAATATATTCGGTAGATGGTTCCAATCCGTCAAGCACATAAGACATGTATTCAAAACCATTATGCTTATCGTTCCATACGGATTGTTCCTGGATTTCGAGTTCTTCGAAGTCCCATATTCGGGAATAATCGTCGTCGCCTTCGCTTTTGGCTTTATTGTCGGGTTCTGTGTATCGCAGTATTATCTTTGCAGCACCGTCTGCGTATGTTGATAGGACATCGGCAAAAAGTGTAGCAAATTCTGCATCGGGAGTCTCCTTAAGGTTGTCTATCGGTGCCGGTGTCTTGAACGAGACAATGTCTGTTTCATAGCGACGGCCTTTTCCATCGTCATACACAGCTTTAGCATAATATGTGCGACCCGGCTCCCATCCTTTTTCGGACATTATGCCAATGTCATAGTCCTGCTCATCGTCGTCGCGTCCAAAGTCATTGTTGCCTACTTTCACAATCCGGACAAGCACGCGACTATCATCCTTGTTGTCAAGTTCATCGTTCATTTCTTCGTCGTAAACTACCCTTACGTCCTTGTCGTCCTCCCATTTGTCGCGCTCTTCGGAAATTACAAAGTAGTATTTACTCTTGTTGCCGGTGTCCACAAAGCCTTTATCAGCCATTACTGCCAAGAGGACATTGTCGTTATTTACATATGGCTTGAAGTTATAGAATACGGGCTTGGTCTTAAAAACGAGCTCGGCACCATTGTACTGCTTGTTGGTTTCATTGTCGCGAAGTACGGTGCGGAAACGGTATTCTGTATCCGGAGTGAGCTTGCCTGAAAGGTCCCAATTATAACTTGCGCCTCTGACATTGTTCAGATAATCCATGGCGGTGCTGCCGTTGGGATAGTATGTGAATCCCACACTGAACTTGTTTGTTATGTGGTCGAAGTTTTCAGCGTCTACGACTGCCTGATGCACTGCACCGTTGAGCGTTGCGCCCACAGCAGTTATTTCGGTAGGTGCCAATGTCTCAGGGGTGTAATAACTGAGGAATCCGCAGGGCCATGTGGGGCTGTACGAATATTCATCGTTTACCGAGTCGTAAAGATAGGCTTTTACGTTGTACTCTTCAAAGACATATTTTCCACGGCGCATTACAGTTTCGAGCTTGTTCTCGGATGGTAAAATACCGCTGAATAGAATTTCCCGTCCCGCCTCTTCTCCGTTTTCAGGGTCATATATAATGAAGCCGCCTTCAGTTATATTGGGATTCTGCAATGCGTCAGCATCAAATTCGGCTTTCAGAGTACATGTGTCATAATCCTTCTTCGAATCCGTCATTTTGACTTTATAGTTCATATACAATGTGTCCACAATGCCTATTACTGCATACTCCGTAAAGAACGGATTATAGAGTATCGGGTAGGCATGAAGTCTGCGACCTTTAATATGCGCCTTATCTTCAAGGTTAAGGTCGAAACTGACTTCATTAGGCTTTATGGCTTCAAATTTGCCAATGCCCTCGACAACATAATCGGGATGACCATCGACGGTTGCACCGGGCGATGCATCTATAAACATCATTCCTGCATCGTAGAAGAATATCAGGTTGTTGGTATTGGGAAGTATGCCTCGGTAACAATAGTCGTTGTAGTGCATACGTTTTTTAATCTCATCCGTAGATGGGGTGGCCAACAAGCTGTACATATCAACGTAGAGAACATTGTCTATACCCAGTTTTTCGAGCCATTCGCTCACGGCAAACGACCATTGGTCTTTAGCCACCGAGAATTCAAGATCGAAAAGGAATCCCCATTCTATCTTGAAGAATGTACCGTCGTTGAGGCTTTTGTATATCTCTATTCGTTCATTAAGCCAGTCGGGGTCGTCATTCAGGGTGCTTGCCTTCTGCCCGGTCTTGTAATGTAGTGATGCCGAAAATTTGGGACCGGTACCGAACTTAAGCTGGAATACAAGACCTTCACCTCCGAGACCTATGCCAACCTTGCAGTGTAGTGCCAAGAACAATTCTCCTTGAAGGGTTATTTCTGCCGAATTGCCGTTCTCCAACTTGAATGGTTTCTTTGAATTGTCCTCTTTTTCTGTGGTCCAGATTACATCGCGATTGCTGCCGTCTATGCTTATTCCTGCCGTACGCGAGATATTAAACCACGACTCGGCATGCAAACTTGCTTCCAACTTGTAGTTCCATGTCGCTCCTATATCTACATTGACACTTAATCCAGGTAATATTACCACCGGAATGGGGATGTTGAGAAAATCGTGCGATGTCTTCTCGTCTTCATCGGGTTCGAGCGATGCATTGGCATCGACTGTCAACAGACCGCCAACAGTCATGTCTACCGTGCACTTGACTTTCTTTATTCCGGCTTCATTGTTTATTATCACGGAACAGTATGTGCCGAGCACAGCAGTGCCTTCAGCAGCAATAACTATCGCACCTTCATCTTCATCCTCTTTGATTTTTCCTTCATCGGTGATGGCGATTTTCTTTTCGAAAGTGTATATGTTCTTTACTATGGTGTCTGTGATTATCGCATCTCTGGTTATTGTGCGTGTCAAGGCGCGCTTTCTGACCTTGCGCATTTCGATGATGGAGTCGGGAACCTCATCCGAACCATTTGCGTGCGAGACACCGCAGCCATAGAAGACAGAATAGACATCCTCGAGGGCTACGGGATTGCATTTCATCTCTATCCATCCTTTGCCATAATCGGCTTTCATGGATGCGACCTCGCCCATAAAACCGTATGGCAATTTCCCTCGGTATATATTACAGATAACCTTCTGTCCCACCTTGGGCAACTGTATTTTGGTGATGCAGTCTATTCTGAAATATACGGTCTTGAATGTGTCGCTCTCAACAATATACCGGAACTGTTCTTCTTCAATTTCGTAGACCCCTGCCTCATAACGGAGTTCCGGCACATCGAACATAAGGCTGTCAATCGTCTCTATAGTGATGTTTGTGCTGTCGTTAAGCAACGAGCCGTTGAATACCATTGTTACCGGCTTCCTGTAATTATTGCCCAAAGAGTCTGTCGTTGAGAATGTAATTTTCCAGTTGCCGCCTTCGGGAAGCATATAGTCATTATTGTCTTTGCATACAACACCGAAAGAACGTTGCATATCAACCTGTGCGGATGCATCGAGAACAATCATCATGATAGCCATCGATGCAATGATAATATGTTGCATGAATCTTTTCATCGTACTACCACTTTAATTCTGTAACCATTAACTTGTGCCACATATATGCCTTTGGCAAAATGCTTCAGACTGACATAAGAATCGGAGCATACAACGGCCGAGAGCATCTGTTTGCCCGCGGCATCGAATATATACAACGTTGCTCCATTCAATGAACGGTGAAACATCAAAGCTCCGTCGGCATATCGCAAAGGATTGGAGTCATCCACAATTGGCAGGTTGTCGATAGAGGTAAAAACCGCCTCTATAAATTTTACCGAACGCATTTCTGTGCGCTCAAAAATATATTCTTCGCGTTTGCCTATGACCTCTACATACTGAACAGAATCCTTTGTGTAGGAGTATATCGACGATTCTGCATCAATCTCGATGTCAAAAATTCGTCCGTCTGTCAGCAACACTTGTACACAATCGTATTGTTTAAGTTTATCATCGGCAGATGCTGCTGTATATATAAATAAACCAATAAGAAGAAAAACAAACTTTTTCATATCCTTATATTTAATCTGTTTCTAATTGTTGCGGCTGTTGCATCTGTATTTTACCAGATTGGACAGCGTGCCGTATGTTTCACCGGTGAGGTTGATGGAACCAAGTTCGAAAAGCTGATATGTAGACGGATGATAGCATAATATTGCCGCCTGCTCGCCCGGCCACAGAGCCTTTATGCGCATTTCGAGATATGGAATGCCGTATGCCGAACGCATCACAGCCTCGGCACGTATTTCACCGTCAACCACTGCTACCAGACGCGTATTTCCAAGTGATTCAGTCAGCGATACGCCATCAACAACCAACGACGAATATACTACTGTTTCATATAGAAATTCATCGGGACTGCATCCGTCCCATTTAAAAACATTTACAATGCAACTGTCCGAAACTGTGTTCGTGGTGTTGTCGATGTTGGTCGTCCGTGCCTCTACCGTAACTACAGCCCGTCCGGGATTGATGGCATAAAGTCGTCTGCCTGCAAGTTCCACTGCCTCTTCGTCGCCCTGTACGAACCAATAAAATGACGCAGGCAGTGTGTCAGGAGTCAGATATGTATCAAAATATATCGAGTCGCCCACATGCAGGTCTATTTCGTGATGCGAAATGCTCAAGCCGTCGATGTTCGGATTGTCCGTATCGAAGATGAATAATTCTCCACAGGAGCAAAATGCTGCTGTCAGTATTAGCAATAATATATCTCTTGTAAGTTTCATTGCCATTCAGTTTATGTTGCGAAACTTCTGTTTGTCTTCAATGGGAATATTCCCATACATATTCTGTTACTTCTCTTTGCCGGGTACTGTAACCTTTACAGTGTTTGAATAGGGACTTATTTTCCCATTTTTCGAACGCACACGCACACGATATTCGGCTTCGTCACCGGGCTTCATGTGGTGGTCAATGGTGTTGCGCTTGTCGATACTCAATGACTCTATGTGTCTGAAAATATCATCGTCGCTCCACATCTTGTATATACAGATGTATGCTCCGTCGTCTATCATTTCCTGTGTGAGTCCCGATATATCCCAGCCGATATACACTTTGTCGTCGTCGGCACGATAGCCTGCACCGATCTTTATTGCAAGCGGATAGACTGTACTTCCTTTGAACAGAAAAGAGGTTTCTGCCGATGGTTCTGAAGTGATACCTGTCTCGTTTATTGTCTCTATGTGGTAATAATAGCGTTTCTGACGGTTGGGGACGGGGGCGTCCGATATATGCAGACGTCCGTTTCTTATGGAATCTTTTGTATATACACCTATCAGTGAATTGAATTCATCGCCATGCATACGACGGTATATATAGAACTTATCGACATCAAATTCAGAAGATGGGAACCACGTCATGTATACTCTCTCCTCATCCATCCATGTGGAGTCAATGCGACAAGGACGGGGTGCATCGTAGTTCTTGCGCTTCACTGTGAGGATATCCGAAAATTTCGACTCGTTGCCTGAATAGTCGAATGCCTTCACACGGTAGTATGTGAAACGTTGTGCTACTCCTGTTACCTTCAAGGTGTCAAATATCATCGTATTACGCGTCATGCGTCCTGCCTTTTGCAGGAAAGTGTGTGTGGTGTCGTTTGCATAATAGAGGTTGTATCCTGCAACATCGGGGTCGGGACTTTTTTCCCATTTGATAAGAACGCTTCCTGTAGGCGACATTACATACTCCAATCCTTTGGGAGGAGAGGGGGGAGTAAAGTCTGCAATGAACAGTTCTTGCGGCATAGAAGGCGATGCGTTGTCAAGAGTGTCAAGGGCAACCACCGTCACACGTCCGGTTCCAAGATATGTTACCTCGCAACGGAATGTTGTATCTTGTGGCGCTAACAGTTTGTCGTTCAGCTTCACCCAAATGGAGTCCAACTGCGGATTATAGTAATATATATTGTAACCTTTGAAGTCGGGCTCGATATTGTTTTTTTCCCAGATGATGTCGGCAAGGATGGTATTTTCCGTGGGACGTTCAACATAGAACTTTTTTATTACAGGCGCGGTAGGTGGCAGTATGTCTGGCATTTCCACCTTATGTATTTTGCTGTAATTGCTCTTTTCGCCAAACGAATCATAGCCGCAAATGCGGTATTCGTATGTTCCCGGAACCAAATTGGCATTTTCATATATGTTCTGTGCAACAGATTCGTCCTCGTATGTAATAAGTGTCATGAAACGGTTTTTGTTCAGCTTCTTCCACTCGCCTCCGTTGAAACGACACTCTATGTCATAGGAACTATACATGGGGTTCATGGGCCAAAAGATGCGGGTAGAGTATCCGTCGGTACCGATAGAGTCAGTTATTACCGGTTCGAAATGGGGAGGATCTGTCTTGACATTCTTTACCGTAGCAGGCTGATATACCATAGTAAGCTCTTTCCTGGGGATATTGGTGGTTACATAATATGTATACTCCTTACCTTTTCTTGCTGTGCTGTCAATATACATCAGCGCCATAGCCTCTGCAAGGTCAGGGCGTATTTCGGCAAGAAGCATTGCATAGGCGAAGCGCGTCTGCTGCTCTTCGTACACCTGCATGATGCCCTCAGCGCCATCGTTGCCTATTGCATTATTGAGTCCTGTGCCTTTTCCATAAAGCATCTGTGCCATTGCACCCGCAAGCGAATCGGTGGGTGCAAAATGTTGCTTCATTGTTTCGAGCGGCATAGGAAGCATTCCCTTTTTCAGTGTATCGATTACACTTTCTTCATTTATACGCAACAGATTGTATCCATATTTGTTGGCAAGATACCATGGGGCAAATTCATCCGGCGCCCAACGCAGGAGCACCCTGTCGCCTTTGGGACGCGCAAGCACATGCACCGAAAAGGCTACCATCATTGTGTCTTTGCGTGTAGTGTCTATCTTGGCTGTTAGCAGATAGCGCTCATACTCTTCGCGGCTCATCTTGCTGATGTCAACAACATTTACTTTTGTCGTGTCATCCGGGACAGTGTTGGTGCTTCTTGCATCCTTGTTTAAAATCTTTCTATCTGTCTCAGCCGCATGCACAGGTAAAACACTTGTAATGACAAGAGCTGCAACGACCATTTTTACTATTTTCGAAAATCCTCTCATATATTGTTTCTGTTTTTTCTTTAACTTTCAATGTTTATCCGTACATCAGCGCAGTTCTACTGTGCCGCCGGCATCTTCTATTGCTTTTTTCATTTCTGCTGCCTCTTTTTGCGTAACCTCGCTCTTTAGTGTAACGGGAGCCTTTTCGCACAGGCTCTTTGCTTCAATCAATGATAGACCGAGTATGCTTCGCAGAGCGTTTATTACATTCAGTTTTTTTGCACCGTATGAGACAAGCACAACCTTACGGCTGCCGCTCTGTTGCTGTGCCGGAGCATTGGAAATGTCCACTGTTCCTCCGGCATCTTCTATTGCTTTTTTCATTTCTGCTGCCTCTTTTTGCGTAACCTCGCTCTTTAGTGTAACGGGAGCCTTTTCGCACAGGTTCTTTGCTTCAATTAATGATAGACCGAGTATGCTTCGCAGAGCGTTTATTACATTCAGTTTTTTTGCACCGTATGAGACAAGCACAACCTTACAGCTGCCGCTCTGTTGCTGTGCCGGAGCATTGGGAATGTCCACTGTTCCTCCGGCATTGACAATAACAGTCTTTATGTTCTCTGCCTCTTCGTATGTATTTACACTCTTCAGTGTATAGGGCAATGACTCGCAAATGCTCTTTGCTTCGCTCAGTCCCACTGACAACAAATCTCTTACAGCCTTTATTACAGAAAGTTTAGAACTGCCGTATGAGGTCAATATAACGTTGTATGTACCATCTTCGTTAGGCACGGCTTTTTCTTGTTCAGAAACTTCGGCAACAGGGTTTATTCCGATGCTTCCTCCGGCACTCTCAACAGCCTCTTTAATTTCAAGAGCCTCGGCATAACTCTTTACTGTATCTATTGCTGCGGGAGCATTGTTGCAAATGGCATTCGCCTCTGTGAGCATCTTTGAACAGGTGGTTCTGATTGCATTTACAACACCGTGTTTATTCCCTCCGACGGCAGTAAGTACAACTTCAAAGTCATAACCGTTATCATTGAAAATAGCCTCTTCATCGACTGTAATCTTCACTGTCGCACCTGCATTTTCAAGAACCAGCTTAACATCCTCAGCTTCGGCTTTTTCACTCATTGAGATGTCGGCATTGGGTGCTTGATTGCAGAAATCGTAAGCTTCTTGCAATCCCATGTCGCATACATCCATAAGAACTTTCACCACTTTTATTTTTGTCGCTCCTGCAGACAGAAGAGTTACCTTATATCCCGATTGAGCCTTGCTTGGCGAAGATTTTTCGAGTGCTGCAAACTCATCTTCCAAGCCAAATTGGGTAAGAACCTTGCTGAAGAGTACACCTTTGGATATTTCGCCTGTATGCACATAGTTCAATATCATATGGCACGCCATCACCTTTGTGTCATCAGTCAAATTCTTCAACTGACCGGTTTTCGTCTGCTCATTTACAAGGGAGAGCAGATTGTTTATTTTGTAATCGACAGAGGAATCGCCGCTTTTTATTCTCATAGTGAATTTGCGGTTGGGGTTGTCGTTCACCCATTTGCATACCCACATCAATGCCATATCAGCAGTTGTAAAGATAAGTTCGATAGGTTCTTCTCTGTTCATCAGACGCAGGGTCTCTACCTTGCAGGTGTAAAGCAGGGCATTCATTCTTGCCGATCGGAATTCGATGCTCTTGCCTCCGAACTCAAGAGTATTTGCATAGCAGTTATCTACGAAAAGTTCGCGGTTTCTGCTCTTTATGGATATACTTTGAGGTACATTTTTGGGAACAGTTGCTCCAAGTTTCAACAGTGCCGGACCAACGTCACCATCAACAATCAGTTTACCATTTTTAGCACCGCTGAGAGCCGCAGCCAGAATAGCATCGTCTACAAACGAATTGGATAAATTGAGTACGTCGGTAGCCGGTGTTTTTGCAAATGCAAGTTTCTCCAGTTCGAGATTATCCGACAAATCAAGACTTTCTACCTTCGGCATAGACTGCAGGTCAATTGTCTTAAGCTGGTTACCGGATGCATTGACATTTTTTATTGCGGGCAAGTACTTGAGAATGCCGTCGAGGTCGACAATATCCATATTGTGGCAATCGAGCTCGGTCAAATCCTTAACATGGTAAGTATGCAATATACGGTTCGACGGTGCATACTTATCTTTCATGTATTTATAGAAAGTTTCGCCCATTGCCGCACGCATAGCATCGTCAGATTTTGTTATTTGCTCCAGATTTGTAGCAACACTCTTGTCGTACCAATCTATTATATAATTCTGATACGAACTATTGTTTACCCGAACCATATACGTAGTATGTATATTTTCCGGCCAATCCTTCCATTCGTCCCAGCTCTCGAACCATTTTCCTGCGAGTACTTGAACTGCGACCTTTTGACCATACTTGCGCTGAGGTACACCAACGCACAACGATGTTATTTTACTTCCGGTTTTATTGCCGAGGAATACTCTTTTTACATCACAACCGGTTACGTTCAGTCTCTTCAACTGCGGGCATCTCTCGGGAGAATATGTTATATCTACCGGCAATTCGGGGTTATTTGAAAGATTAATCTCCTCGATTCCTTTGTAATTTCCATTGTTGATGCCTTCAATGAAATTCGTTGTCAGGAGCGCACAATCTGCGGCATAGACGCTTGTCAACACTCCATTGCCGGAGGGCAGTGTCAAGGATTTCAGTGCCTTGTTGCCCGACACATTGACCGTGCGCAGAGTATTTGAATTAGACAAATCTACCTCCTTGATATCACCCAAACATCTTTGTGCTTTAAATGTTGTGAATCGTGCGTTGACCGGGAATGTAATGGTACCCGCAGAGAATTTGTTGTCGCTGCAATCGAGTACGGAAAGCTTTGAAAGTTTGTCGAGGGCAAGCTCTGTAAGGTTGTTGTTTGAACAATCCAGACGACTGAGTCTCGAACAATCATTCACGTATAGTATCTCAATATTATTGCTATTACAATCTAAGCGTTCGATGCTTGTCAATAGATTTATTGGCAATGAATTCAGCTCGTTGTTGTTCACAGAGAGACGTGTGATTTTGTTTTTGCTCTTTACATTTATTTTGCTTATGTTGTTATTTTCGGCATTTACCTCTTCCAGCCGTGAGAATCCGCTCAAGTCAAGTACCTTCAGTTTGTTGTTCTTGACAGAAAGACGCTCCAACTGTGGCATCAGCATATCAAGGTATTCAATAGACTCTATTCCGCAATCATCGGCATTGAATACAACAACATTTCCTGCCCATTCGACATAATCATTGGCGCCGGCTTCATCAGCCTGTCGAATAATCTCTTTGAGCAACCTTTCGTCCATATTTGCAGAATAGTTATGTTCGTACTTCTCTTGAATGAATTTCACTTTGAAGTTGGGGCTGCTCTCTTGGTTTATTCTTTGCGCATAATCTTTTGAAGTACCGAATCTGCTTACATTGACATCAACTCCGTAGGTGTAATTACCGACAGCCTTACCAACCAACAAAGCCGAAGTTTGCCAACCGACATTAACATCATTTTCCTGCAGACGGAACGATTCGGTCAGGTCAATCTTGCCTAAATGATTCATGCGCAAATCGACCTCTTGAAGATTGGCAATGTTTGAAAGATCAATATTGTTGAGGTTACAGTCAATTACGTGCAGAATTTCAAGTGAGTGATTCTGGCTAAGGTCTATAGACTTTACACCTTTGCTGTGAACATAGTTTCTATCAATTCTGCTTCGTCCGTCAGGGGTGGATTGCGAATAATCGCGCATATCAATTTTCAATGTTCTCAGAGCAGTGTTAGACCTGAAGTCAATGGAGTCTACATACCAGCGGTCCATCACAACTGTGTGCAACTGAGGATTGCCATTGAACAACAATGTCGTGTTGTTTCTTAGGAAGTCGGCATGACGACGGTTGTTGCCGTTGCACAGACGCAAAACCTTCAGGTTGGGCATATTTTTCAGAGCATCGAGTGACTTGATGTATATGGTGTCGTATGTGTTGCGTACACCAACTCCTCTGCCAAAATTGCGCGAATTGTTCCTTCTTGTAACTTTTATGTTGTTAAAGTCAAGTTCAAGTGTTGTTATTGCATCCAGTTCATTCTGTTGCAATTCGCCATCCTTGCTTTTGTCGTAGTTCTTCACAAGATATGAGCGCAGGGCTTCGTCGGCAACAAGTACCTTTGTTTCATTTTCTATTTTATACGATTTTATCTCATTGTTCTTTATATTGCTCGAAATTATTACAGTTCGCATTGCACTTGTAGAGGGGCGTACACCAAACTTTATTCCCGAACTTGATTTTGCCTTTGCAATATTGTATCCGTCGCAGAAACGTATGGCTACTGCCACTCTCGATATACGTTTCAGGAAATCATTGGCTTCGAATAAAGGCCATTCACCTGACATATATTTATATGAGCATGTTGCCAAACGGCCGGATGTATTTTCACGCAGTCCATATTTGCCCGGATGGTCAGCTGCATACATCAATCCTACCTGCCATTTGGGTATTCTTGCGTGATCGACGTCTACCATCTGAGCGTAGGTGCGCCAATAAGCCTTTATCATGGTTCCGTTGTCGGCTTCAGTGGTAAAGTCGAACTTGCCGCGTTTCTTTTGGCTATAGGCTTCACGTATTTTCTTATCGAAGGTTTCCGCTATATGAGCATCGTAATAGAACGCGTCTAATATATCCTGAATTACCATATAACCATTTGATTTATAGTTCCCTTTTATATCATCGTAAGAGTACCATTTCTTATTGTATTTGGGGCTGTATAGCTGCTCGTATTCTGCATCAGTCATTTTGCCGGTGTCGCAGATTCCGTTGCGCAACCACCGGTACCCAGGTTCAAATGTTACACCACCTTTAAGACCATCGGCATAGCATTCCCTGTATGCTCTATCGCAAAAATCGTAGCTTGGTGTGTTGTCATAACATACTGCTGCATGCGAATGCCAGAAGTTAAGTGCATAGTATGGATTGTTGTATCTAAAATCTTTATCATTTATGGTAACATCTTTAACTTTGCAATACAGTGTCGAGTAGCTCTTCTCACCCCAATCCGTAAAACCGTCCCACATGATATCTCCTCTATCCAAAGCCATATAATCGTGGAAAGTTTCTATACCATTGTACTTATATTCCTGTGAATAAACGACCTCGGCAAATCCGCTGGTATTGGACTTCAGCTGCTCTTTGTATTCGTTAACTCGTTGCTCGGCCTCATTCTCGCCGTATGTTGCACTTACCTCCTTGTAGTAGTTATAAAGATCTCTTATAGCTTGGTTTGTGTTTGCGTCGCCGGCCTTTGCATCACCCGAGGCTATGGCTTCATCTATGGCATCGAGCTGTTCTTCGTATTGCTTCATGTCCTCTTTTGTCATTGCCATGATGCTCTTGTAGTTCTCCTCTACCATATTGATGTAGTTGTCGAGCTGTGCACGGTCGATGCGCTGAATTTCGAAGCGATAATTCTTGTTTTTTTCGAAGAATTCACCCGGGAGAGGTTTTTCGAGCATTACAGTTGCATATTTGAATTCGTTTCCATCCTCGTCGATGCCTTGCTCGACAACCTCTACGACGCGGAGATTCTCGAATTTGGATGTCTGTCCTTTGCGCAGACCTTGTACCGCATCGGGAAGCACATACATCTTTCTGTTTTCATCATACACCTTTACGCTTGCCACGAATTCATGGTCGGGATTTTGCCAATAGTCCGAACGGACATGCTGTTCCATGAATGATGGTTGGGTCGCATTTTCAAGTGTACATGTAAACTTTGTATTATTAGGCAGGAAACCTTTTACTTCGTCATTGATATTATCGCTCAGATCACCTGTGCGGAAATAGATGTACCGTATATCTTCGTAGGGACGGTGCACCTCCTTGTAGTTCGAAAGGGAATCCTTGTATATGGGATCAACCTCTTTGCCATTAACAATTTCCTTACATGTTCCACGCAATCTTATGCGGTAAAGGGTATTAGGCTCCAGCGAACCTGTCTGCAATTCGTAGTTCTCCTTATCGTATGTGGGGTTTATATGTGCGATGTATGATGTAATTGCGCTGCGGTCGTCGTTTGAGGGATCGCTATCGTCGTACTCTTTCATTTCGAAGTTGTTGTCGAGATGGAATACATACTTGCGGGTTACATCATTGCCCTCACCACCCATTCCGTGCAGTTCCATTGTGGCACTTTCATCTACGAGTGTAAGTATCTTGTCTATCTTCATGTTTGTAGTGAAGGTAGACTTGCCGTAGCATGATGTTATTGATTTCTCGCTCCATCCCTTTTCAATATCCTCACTGCCCGGCTGTGCATCACCGAATACTTTTATGTCATCCAATGGATTGCCCATTTCGGGTACACATACCTTGCCGGCTTTCATGTCAATGGACGATGAGAATTTTATAAGTCCGCCCAATACCTCGCCTTTGGCACGCAGACGACCGTAAACCCATGTGGGGTTGGGGAATCCGCCTTGAAGCAATGCGCCCAATGTCATGTCAACCAACGGCACTTTGCCCGAGAATATCCACAGGTTGAGCATAAGTCCAAGCTCACCCTTGAGCATGGCATATACCTGTCCGGACGCATAGAATCCGTTCTTTCCGCCTGCTCTGCTACCATCGGTGCATCTTACACCTTCGGCATACTGTTTGAGTACAAGGTCCATACCCAACATTCCCTCTACATCAGCATAGCAGAACACTGCATTGCAGCCAATTTCGGCTCCGATGGCTGCACCGGTCATTATACCTCCGTTGATGTCGCCGGCAGGACCGCCTTTCATTGTCTGTTCGCGTGCTTTATCGAGTTTACTCTTCAGGCTGGCATCTACTTTTCCGTCGGCTCCCTTCATTCCCAATGCCTCTTGTACGCGTTCGGGAATGGGCGGAAGTTGTCCATTGCCGGGAAGTTCGTTACCTATACATAGGTATGCATTTGCATATAGTTTTGCCCATAGTCCGACAGGGGATTTTCTTCCCACTTCAAAGTCGATGAATGTGATGCGGCAACGTTTGCTCTCATCGGGTTGTCCTATATAAAGATGCCAGTAGGTCTTGTCTCGCGACGGGTAGTTCCTTACTTCGAGTTCAAGGTTTATGCTTACACCACAGTTTGCCTTTATGTAGCCCTTGCTTTCGGCCTTTCCTGCATCTGATTTATCAGATTTCTTTTCACCCTGATTTTCTGCATCTGCATTCTTTTGGTCAAGCTCCTGAAGGTCGGTCAATGGAGCCTTTACCTGAAACTCTTCGTTTGTTATTTTTTTGTACATGGCTGCAATGTCTGCATCCAGAGTAATAGAGAGTCTGAAGAGCTTATGTTCGTTCTTTTTCTCTTCGGGAGTGGGAGTAACGGCATTTTTGTCGTTGGGGTCGGGGTCGGGGGTTGTGGTGTCCTCATAGAGAATGGTAACGTCGGCATTTACAATGCCTTTGTCGTCGTTGGGCGAAGCGCATAGTGCATGCACCTCACCTTGGAACATAAATCCGGGTACGCGCACACCATTCTTGTTGATGTCTATCATCAACAAAAGATTAGCATTTCCATTTACTAATGTTTCTTCGCCTATTACTAATCCTACGCCAAATGTTCCGCCGTATGATTTATATTGAGGCTTGAGATTTTCTTCGAGGGCTTTCACGTAATCCGATGCTCCTGTAAGCTCCGACACTGCTACTGAATAGTTTATGAATATACCACCGGTAATGCTTTTCAAAGATACAGGCCCCATGGGTAATCCTACGCCGAACCCTGCGTGTGCAAGGAAGTATCCTGCATGATAGTATTTATCTTTTTTCTCGTCCTCGTCGTCGAGTGCAAACTCTTTTTCGGTCTTTTCTATCTTGTAATATCCTCCTGCAAGTTTAATGTCAAACAATCCTTTGAGTTTGACTGCAAGGTCGGCATCAAAGCCCGATTTTTCTTTTTCCTCGGAGACGTTAAGGTCGCCCACGACGGATAGCATTCCTGCATATTGTCCCTCAACATGCAATTTGTTGAATTGCACACTGTCGTATTTTACCGTCATTTCTTCCCAGTCAATTTCGGACCAGATGGTCAATCCTGTTGTACAGCCGATGCCGAACTTTTTGTTACCCATGACCACAATTCCACCTTCTATGTATAGTCCAAGGTGTTTTGCTCCGTCGCCAATTTTCATTGAGATATTCTCAAGTACAAAAGGCATTCCCCAGAAATCGCCTTCGTCGCTTCCCGGGTCACCTGCCAACGCCCAACGACCTGTGTGGAAGTTCACATTCTTGTCGGGGCTGCTCACACCTTGTCCTTCAGTAGACTTTTTGTCCTTATCTTTGCCTTTGGATTCGTTCTTGGGGAAGTTTGCAAAGCGCATATTTTCGAATGGAATGTCCGGAAGTTCGAATCCAATCTTTTCGGAGCATGTTATCTTAACCTTGCCATCCAGACACAGTTCTACCAATGTCCTTTTCTTCTCGGGCAACGAGTCGTTGTATTGTATATTGAAATAGGTCTTGTCTTTGTTGAAGTTTACATGCGCCAGCATAAAGTCGAAATATATGCTGTCCTCCACTTGCTGAGCGCGGAAATTCATCTTCAGACCCTTCTTGTTGCCGTGGTCAATAGATTGTATCTTGGCAAGATAGCCTATTTGTGCCTTTGTGGAGTCGTTGGTGTATAGGAGTGGTATTTCAACTCTACCGTTGATACCGGCATCGCCAAAATGTCCTTGTTTTACGTTGAGATAGATTTTGTCGAGAGTGATGCGCCAACCACCTAATTTGGGAGTGCCACGATTGAGCAGACTGTCTACGCTTGCTTGCATAGAGAAGCCCGAATCGTCGTAGATGATGTTTCCGACTGAAAATTTCACACGAGAATCTCCCTTGTCGTCAAGTTCTACAAAATGAGGTAATTTGCAACTGAGGTTTTCAAAGTAGAATCCTCTCCACTCGTTGTATGCTTTTTCGCTCTTGCCGGGGTCGGCGGAGAGTCCGAGCGTTTTATAGTTGTACTCCTCGGGGAATTTTATTCCTGTCGGGGTTTTTCTCTTTGAGCGGTCGTAGATAATACCTACCGAGTCTCCTGTTGCACTGAATGTGAATCCGGGAGCATCGGCTACTTGGAAGGGGTCCATCTTGACGGTTGCGTACCAGTCTTCGGCATCGGCAATATAGGCTGTCAGTGTAATTTCGGGATGTACTTTGGGATCAATAGAATCTTTGCCATTGTCCTTTATCAGTTCTTCGGTGGGAATATTCATGCTGATGGAGGCACACAACTCCTTGAATTTATTATTTTCCCATGCTATGTAACAGCCGTCGGTTGCTTTTTCAAAGTCTTGATTACTTGGAGCTTTGAAGGTGAACATGAATTCCGACTCAGGATCTTTGAGCGTGAAGTCCTTGACGAGTCCCAATGAGCCACTCTCGGGTAGGAACTTATCGGGTGAGGTACTCAGTTTGCGTGCAGCAAAAATGAGTATGTCGCTGTATCCCAATTTTTCGGGAGCATCGTTCTCGGGAAGTACAAATTCGCCTATAAGATCGAGATTGGCGCTTGTTGGATTGAATTCCATCTTCGCAAGCTGTATAGTTGCAGGACATTCAAGATCTTTGTCAAGCGGCACAGTAAGACCTAATGGCAGTGTTACTATTCCAGCCGAGTCTATCTTATTTATTGTCTGCATGGCATTGCCTACGACATAAGTGTAGAATGCTCCCACATTGCTCTCTTTCAGAAATTTATCGACTTTCGCTTCAGCCTCTTCCTTGCTGCTTTCTTCCAGCTCTTTTACAAATTCCTCCTTAAAGATATCCAATGGAACGTGTGCGCTTTTTTCGGTAATGGAGCGTACCCCGTTCTTTACTACACGTTGCAGTTTCTCGTTTATGTATATGCTGTCGAACTCTACGGTTACACGTGCGGGAATTCCCATTATTGTGGTGTGTACATATCCTTTTCCTTTGAAGCATTCGTTTGTGCTGTCTTTTTGCGCTTTGTCTTTTGCTTCAATTTTGGTAATATCTGTAAGGGTGAGTCTGTACTCTCCTATCCACACATCGCGCAGTGCGGGTTGGAAAATTGTGTCGCAACGTGAGATGGTGTCTGTCTTGAAGTTTTCGGGATTCTCCTTGTCTTCGATAAGTTTGCGCCACACAAGACCGGTTACTTTATTCTCGCCTTTCTTGAATTCTATATCTATTCCTCTTGGTTGCTCTTTCTTGATATTTCCAATAGAGTCGCACTCGAACACAGGTGCGTTATACGAGAATATGTCGTAACCGCAGATGTTGTTGAGACGCGAGGAGGATAGTTTCAGTTTCTCCTCGGGTTTTAGTGTGATTACGCTATCGGGTTTGTTTATAAAATAGCGGTCGTTGAAGGTCAGGCGCAGGTTTACTTTCTGCTCTTCGTTGGTGACGTTGAGTAGTGTCACGTCGAATAAACTACCCGGTTTTTCGAAGTATTCTTCGGGATCGGGCTTGAATGTGGCACCGGCTTTAGGCGCCACGGTTACTACTACTTCGGAGAATTTTATATTTTTGGCTGAGAAGTCTGATTTGCCGGCTCCGAGCATTGCACGTGTCTTGCGGTTTTCAATATTTCCGGGAATGCTCTTCAGTGAGTCTACATTATAGACTACTACCTCTAATTGATTGAATGCCTCGAGATTGAGTATGGATTTTATGTCGGGAACATTTTTTTCGACATAACCGTTGAGACGGGCTTCGAAACATTTTATGGTGTCAGGCTTGCCGCAGATGGCATTTATATCCTGCGATGTGAGTTTTTTTACTTCGTTGGCGGCGAGTTTTATAGGTTTTTCCAAACGGTCATCTTTATATACCGAACCGTAGTACGAACCAAACTCGTCGAAAAGATACATCATGTTGGGAATGACATTATACTCGTTGAGAGTATTGTTCTTAAGCTCTATTTCGAAGAGTGTTCCGGGACTGTTGAAGTAGAGGTCGGCATCGGCCGGCAGTGGGTTCATCTTGGGTTTGACAATAACTGATACATCGTCGAGACGTACCATATTTGATATCTGGAAACTGATATTGCTTTCTCCCAGCAGAAAGTCGTTTATTTTGTCTTCATACGCTACGCGTACTTTATAATCGTAGGCACCGACAATCAGATGTGTTACTCTTTCGGGGTCGAGACTGATTTCCTTATCTGCTTTGGTAACATCGTATACTTCTCTTTCGGTTACCTTATCGTTTACATCTCTCCTTATCTTGAAAAACTGCTTGCCTGCAAAGAATTTATGCACCTGCTCCTCTGTGAGACTGATTGTCTCGCCGCTCTTTATTGCTATAGAGGGGACTTCTTTGTCTTTGTACGAGCCTGACAGATATTCGCAGAATGCATCGTCGTTGAACTTGTATGTTGCAGTGGGGACGATGTTGCGGTCCTCGTCTGTGTTGTTGGTGATGGATACGTCGAAAAGTTTTTCGGGTTTTGTGAAGTATGCTCTGGTATTATAGGGCATAGGTGTCATCTTGAGTTTCAAGGTAACATCTATGTCGTTGAGCTTTACTTCTTTGTCTGCATAGAAATCGTAGGCCTGTTCCGATACGGTTATACGTTGGAGCCTGTCGGGTTCACTCTCTGCAATCGCCCGTATGCTGTCCGCATCGCACAGAGTGAGTTTCAAATGATTTATATCATCTGTGGTAATTATTTCGTTGAAGTTCTTGAAATTGTCCTCTTTTTCTCCTGTCGAATGGTTGTAGCGGCTCGCTATAGTGTCACCGCAAAGCTGCTTCAACTCCTTTTGTGTGAGTGTCTTGGTTTCACGGGCTTTCAATACAAATTCCGGTGATGTTGAACTCTTTGATGCAGTGTAGGAGTATCTATCACCATCAATCACCCTATTCTCGTATGTGAGAATAGGCACGAGCTTCATATCACGTCCGGTAAGGTTCTTCAGGGTGATGTTGAAAATTCTGCCGGGATTGTTTATGTATACGTTGCCGTTGGCAGGCAGTGGTTGCTGACCGGAAGTGATTGTTATGTCTACATCGCCCAGACTGACTGATGATGAGACGGGGTATGACATGCTGTATTGCATCAACGATGCTTGTGTGGGAGCATCCTTCTCTAAGTTGAGCATATTCAGCTTGTCGTAGTCGAGTATTGACAAGCGGACCATATTTCCGCCTGCTTCGTCGAAAATGGCAAGTGTAGAGTCTGTCAAAGTCTCCTTTTCACCTTCTCCTACAGTTTTTAGGTACTCTTTGAAGCCGCCTAAATATTTGTCAATCTCTTCGGCGGAGAATTCTTTTGTTTCGCCGGGTTTTATGGTAATGTACTTGTTGGCAGCAAGACGCTCTTTTGTGATTACGCCACTGTATACGGCATCGGCAGCCGTCAAATACTCCATGTGTGGATAGATGCGCATTTCTTGTTTTGCAAGGCTCTTGATTTTCAACGTAAAGAGTCTTGAAGGGGTCTTGAAGTATGTGCCGGCCTTAGTGGGCAGGATTGGCATTTTTGTATCTAATGATACATTGAACATCTCTCCCAGAACAACGTTTCCGGATACGGTAAATGGTGCGCGTCCTTTGCCTATGATTGTTTCGCGCAATACGGGCTTGCCACCGGTGTATTTGCAGACACGCAGAAAGGCTGTGTCTATCCTTTCGGTGAAGTATTCCGTGGTGGGTTTTCCGATGATGAATCCTGTCTTAGCCTTGAAAGCAATTACATCAGTCTCAAAATCATAGTTTCCGGCGAGACGATTGACATCTTCGTCACTGAGTGTTATTTTTTCGCCGGCTTTTATCTCTATAAATTCATTTGTATGTTGCCGTATAGGTGCTGCGGTTACACCCCAGTTGCCTTTATAATACTGGAGCAGCATACATACCGGTATGTTTTCGCTTGATGTATTTTCGAGGGTAATACTGAATAGTTCGCCCGGTGTGGTAAAATAGGACTCCATGGCGTGCGTAAGTTCGGTCAACTTCGGTTCTATCTCTACATTTATGGGATACTCCCTGTCGGGGTTGTCCACAATAATGTCATCGTCGTTTGTGCCACCAAGGCCGTTGTTCTCCATGAGCAGGACTACCGGTTCGCTCTTGCCGCCATTGCCTATGATGGTATAGTTGGGATTGGATGCATCGGCAACCAATGCTCTTGCGGTTACCTGTGCTACATACTTCACATTTGTATACCTTTTGAGCTTGGCTACGACATTGTAAGGAACTACGCAGTAAGGGGTCATTAAGCCTACCTGTTCATAGGCTATGGTTCCATTGTGCTGTATAGCATCGTTAGGATCCTGATTGACAGCAAGCTGATAAATTCGGAAGTCGTAGATAAACTGGCGGGTGATGGTCAGCGGCTTATAGTTGAAGGTTGGCTCACTCCACGAGAAACGCGGATTGTCTGTTGGGAAATAGGCTGTGTAGTAGCCACTGTTCTCTATAATATCTGAATTCCCTGAAAGGTCGTCAAGATATTGTATATTGTTGAATGATGGGGGATTGGCATTGTAACAGATGTCGAAATAGCATATTCCTTCGCCAAGCACATCGCCGGGGTCGTTTGTTTCGGTGTAATTGCTCTTGGCTGTTATCTTTATGCCATAATGTCCCTCAGGAAGCAGTCCGAATGTTCCGTTTTCGTTACCGCCTTGAAACATGTCATATAGTTCGCCACCACCGAACATTTCCGTACCTGCGTCATATTGTCTGAACATATTGATGAGGTCGGTCTGTGTCAACACACGTGTCTGTCCCGGCTGAAGGGGTATATATGTGGGCATTGTGCGCGCGGCCATGATTGCAAGGTACGACTCGCCACTTGGCCATACGTTCAGACCATTTTCTATGGGACCTTCGATACGTGCTTCTATGCGTACAGGCAACAATTCACTGCCGTTGGTGTTTGTCAGTGAGATGTTGAAGAAGCGACCGGGATCGGTCATATATATGGTTCCCTGGGCAGGAAGAGGATTCTGGCGAGGCACAACAGAAACTGTTACCTGTGAAAAGGCACTCACCGCACTTAACAATGCGCCGACGAGCATGAATATCGATAGTATCTTGTGCTTTATCATGGTTGTGTGTTGTTTCATGATTATATTTTATAGGGGGGCTGCTTCGACGCTGCCTACCTTCTGACGGTTCTCTGTATTCTTTTGTTTTTGATACTCAAGTAATTGGCGTTCGCGTACTGCGGCACGTGAGAAGTCCGAGTAATACTCATATTTTCCGTAGCGTGCTATATGCTCTTTTGTGCGACGTTTTATGCTGAATGCAGTAAATGAGTAGCTGTAGCTGAACGAGCAGGTAAAGTCGTAGCCTTTGTCACGCTGATACTCGTTTACCACAAGGTTGGTATTTGCATAGCGGCTATAATTGAGGTTGAGCGTAAAACCATGTACTTTTGCCAATGTGTAACTTGCTGCTAAATTGCCGGCTAACGTAATGCTCTTGCTATCGTCCATACGGTTGTCTACAAGCGAGGCTGAGGCTGAAAGCGAAAGGTTGCGCTCCTGAAGCAATGCTTTAGAGGCATTGACGGTGTATACTCCTGTGGTGTATTTCGAATCGTAGCCGTTTGAACTCTGATAACTGTAGTTGAAACCGAAATTTGTTTCTATGGGTATTACAGACAACGAGTAGTTTGCTCCATAAGCCATTGTGCCCACATCTCCGGTGCCTGCTATTGTCCTGTTCTTGTCCTGATTGATTGAATAGTTTCCGGAGAGGGATATATAGTGTCCGAGATCGTCGGTGTTTGTATTATACGCTGTTGTTGCAGTAAAGCTGTGCATGCTACGGTTGATGCGTGTCGTATCGTTTACCTGTGCCGTACCGTTGTATTGGCATTGTCTGTATCCATTATAGTTTCCCGAAATGTTCAGTTTGCTGCCAATGGGCAACGTTGCACTTGCTGCATATGTAAGTCCGCGTGTAGTGTATAGCTGTTTCTTTGAAAGATTGTCCTCCTGCAACGCAAAACTACCGCCAAGGTTCAATTTACCCAAACGGAGATTCATTGAAGTACCCAAATTGTGATAGTTGTTGTTCATATACGAAACACCCATACTCATATAATCCGGTTGTATCATTTTGTAGAACAATGATATGGACACCAAACGGAAAGAGGCCGACAGTGTAACGTCACCGGCCCAACGCACCAAAGAGCTGTATCGCACATCAAAAATATCATTATATCTGTCTGTCTGTTTTAGTGAAACCTCGGGTGCTGTAATGTCTGTCGAGAAAATAGAGGCCGAAAGGTTGGTGAGCAACGACAATGGACGGCAGATCTGCCATCTTCCGCGCATACCAAGAACAACGTTCTCCTGGGCATTTATTTCGTCGTACCATATTTCATCAATTGATGAACGGTGGTCCTTTGAGCGGAAAAGATAAAGGTCGAAATAGTTGCGTGAGTTACCGTATCCCACCTTTAATCCCCAGCCCGAGCGTTTGTATACAGGCTTGCCGGACGGCATGTCGCCAGGAGTGAAATTCACAGCATCGCGCAGGATGCCGTAGAAAATTCCAAAGCGGAATCCTGTAGTCTGGCTTTTATATTCGAGACCGACACCATTGAATGGCAAATTATATACATACGACGAAAAAGGCATCGAACGACGACCTATCAACAATGTCCATCCTTTGTATGTTGGACTGAAATTGAACGCAAACTGAGGATGGGAGAAAGAGTAGTTGTTGCCACTGTAATAGAATGAGAAAGGAGCATTGTATCCATAAAGGTCAACATTCAGATTGGCATACATAGAGTAGCTGAATGGCGATGCGAAACTGCCACCCGAAGAATAATATAATGTATTTTGAGTACCGAGGGCGCCTGTAATTATCAACGGATCCTTTTTCCGTGGATCGTCTATGGCAACAGCCGCTGAAAGTGCTGTTGTCATCATTGCAACCAAAATGAGTACTCTTTTAAGATACTTTCTCATATCACTGCTATTTGACGTATCAAATATTATATATGGAACCTGCTCGCTTGGAGCGTGGTTTTTGTTTTCTGCTTAATCTGTAAAGAAGGCTTGCCTTCTCTCTTATCAACCGCACAAATCACTCTCTGTCTAAAGTTTTTGTATCACCCATATATTGTCATCCCCGCTTCATATGTTAATAAGCGACAATGCCCCTCCCTGCCGTTTACAGGGAGGGCATTGTTCACTTCAATTATTATTTGCGTATTTTTTTAGTAACGGTTTTGCCGTCTACGCGCAGTTTAACAATGTACAGACCGCCGGTCATCTCCTTTACCTCGCGTCCGCTCATGTCGTAGATAGCCTCTATTGTCTCTTCATCAATTGAGTCGATAGAAGTTATTCCGGTTGTTCCGTTTACTACTCCCATAGGCACGGGAGCCTTTGCCGAGCCGGCCTTGTCGGTAAACGAAATGCTGGTTTCAATATCAAGGAACTCGTTTGTGAATTCATCGTGCAGACGGAATGTTACAACCTCGCCGTTCTCGCCGGCAGCTGTTATATAGGCCTTTCCGTTCACGAACTTGCCGATACCGCGGCACTCCTCGCCCACGAATGCTGCTATAGAGTATCGCTCGGTATCCTCTACATCAACCTTGCCCACAATGGCCATGATATTGGCAAAACGGTTTGCATCGTATACCCAAACAGAATTTCTCTGTGAACGTTTTTGTGCCTGTGTTGATTGTGTGAATTCAAGCTGTCCCATGTTGTATCTGTTGGGCATCTGCAATGTCTTTGCGCTATTTGTGTAAATCATGTAGCCTTCGCCGGGAGTAAGATATTCCAACGATCCTTCCCATACACCGTCAGTGCATAAGACGAATCCGCCGTTTTGCGAGAGAATCATATCTCCTTCTTCGAAGTTTTCAGCAATAAATATATCTCCGAGAGGATACTGATACTCATAGGGGTACGATACCCAGTTCCAACCTTTTATGAATACTTTGTCAGCAACGTTGCCATCATAGTTCCATTCGGCTTTTTCTATTATAGCATAGCTCGACTCTGACATTTTTATCTTGTAAGCCTCGCTGTTGTCCATAATTTCGAGTGTACCGAAGAGTCCCCACTGCGAGTCGTTGTAAACGAGCTTTTTACGGCTACGTGCCTCTACGAAATTCCCCTGTGACAATGTGGAAACATCAATACTGCCGGATACAAATGATTTCCAATTCCAACCGCCGCTAAGTTCTATCATTTCGAGTACCCTGCATGTTTCTGTCGCCTCAATATTCACTTCGTCTCCCTGAATCTCGCCATTATATGTGAAGATTACATTTGCCGATGTGCAGAATGAGCGTCCTGTATAGCTAAACGGAACGGTTCCTTCTTCTGAAGACTGATCATTTGAAATATCTATTCTAATATATTCCCAATCGAGGTTGGTCGCGTCTGGAACCTCTACCTTGATATCAAGCGCATCAAGTTCGAAGTCTGCATCAGCAGGAGTATATACTATATTTGCTTTCTTTGTGATGCCATTGTTGTATAGATCGGGTTCGAAGCCGTTTATAGATATGCTGTTGACCTTTTTCTTGGCTATTATTTCGCAAGTAGCCGATACAGAAGAATTATCTGCACTTGTAAATGTAATTGTAGCTTCTCCTTTATTGCTTACGCGGAACATATGTCCCGACTCTCCTTCACCAATATCTTCAAGTACGCCTTCGGGTGATATACTCACCGTGTAGTTCTTGTTGCTTGCATTGTCGGGCATCACTTTTACTCCAATCTCGAATGTTTCGGGTGCATCGCTGTTGAACCATATAGTCTTTTGGGTTTCCGAAAGTTCGATTCTTGTTACGCCTTGCACTACATTGAGTCCTACAATATCAAAGAATTCGTCATTTACCTTTGCCTGAAGCACTATTTCGTCCAAAGGCTTTTCCAGGATTGTAAATGTGTATGTGCAAGTCGTTCTATCTTCGTTGAGCTCAAGTGATGAGTTCGAAACGTTTACCGGCATTCTGTCCGAGTTTAGTACCTGCATTTCAAATATCTCAACGGTAGCATTTTTAGGCTCAACCTGCGCAATTGCTACAATTTGCTCTCCTACGGCAATGTTTACGCCGGGAGTTGTTGTGGGATTCTGTTCTATTGTCTCTCCACCTACGCTTACGATTCTTACATTGTCGGGAGTACGTTTGAATTCAACTGTCCGCTCCTCTTTTATATCAGGATTCGCAACACTTGTGAATGTAAATGTCACTTTGCCGGGTTGGTAAACGTTTATATGGCAACCATAGTTTGCATCCTGTGCAATTTCGGCAATTTCAGGGGCTGATGATTCAATGGCGATTTTTCTATCGAGCACATCTGTGGGGGTTACAGAGCAGTTGATGTCTATGGTGTTGGTATTAGCATCGAACCAATATACATCATCCAACACAATGTCTATACCTTCTACGTTATTAAATACATTGAGTGTAACTTCGGGGGATGTAATTGGCTTGTTTGTTGCTGGAAGCACCGAAGCATAAATTTTGTATGTCGTTTGAGGTTTGTTTATGAATTTGAATGTGTACGTAAGTACATTTTCTTCAACATATTTGGTTATATCTGCAATCTCTGCTTCGGGGATAATATCCTCACCGTCTGCATTGATGAATTTGAACTCAAACTCACTGAAGTCGGCATCTGCAGGCGAAACTGTCGCAACAGCAGTTATCTCATCGCCTACAGTTACATCAATTGAGTGTACTTTTTCGAACGTTGAATAATCATTACCATTGATTGTAAAAGTAAGGGCATCAACGTTGCGTTTTATTACTATCGGCAACTTTATTGTTTTTGAAGGGTCGTATACACTTGTAAAATTCAATACAGTAGAGCCTTTTTTGCAAGCTGTGAGTGTTCCGTCTTCGCCTACAAGTACTACAGATTGGTCTTCGCTGGTGATGTGGCACATGTAGCCGTCGTTTGGTACGGCTATAACGGGCAGTCCATCTTCGGTAAGAATATAATTGTATTTAATTTCGGGTATTGCATAGGTGATCACCTCATTTTCCCCGTTTATCACAATCTCAAGTGTCTCTATCGGATTTGTTAATTCGATACTTTCAAGTGCAGAGCGTATGTTGAGTGTGAAGGTTGTCTCTACATCGGAATTCTCGATTGAACGTACTTTAATCTCTGTCGTACCTATTCCCTTATAAACTATAATCCCGTCTTCTATGCTTGCTACCGCAGTGTTGCTACTCGAAACAACTGACACACCGGGATTGGTTGGAGTACTTTCACCGTTATTGTATGTTACGTTTACGTCATTTAACGACAGGCGGCCATAACCTTGCCAATATTCGTTTATATTTTGAATAGCTATACTTTTTACGGGAATATACTCGGGAAGTATCTTTACATTGAAATTCTTACTAAAGTAAGAGACACCGCGTGAATCTTTTCCTACTTTCAAAGTTACACATTGAACTTCGTCATTAATGCCGTCTCCGTCATTGTCGGGTGTTTCTCCAATACCCATTACAGCAAAGCCTTCTTCATTTTCAATTGGCTTCACATATGCTCCACCAGCCTCTGATACGACCCATTCTGCGCTATATTCGGGGAATACTTCCATATCCCCATGATAGAATTTTATATCGAATTTAACAGGAGCTGTTTCTTCATTGACGCGTGTCTCGAACAAATAATCGCTTATTTCAGTCTCACCTTCGAAAACTTTCATAGTAGTTGCAAAATTTACATTGAAATCAAAGGCACTGCTAGGTTCGTTCATTGTCATGTCTCCCCCGTAAGTAAAGTTCTCAAGCAATTCGATGGGATATACCAACTTTGTGTAGTAATCGTACAGCTTGAATGTAATTCCTTTTCCATGATCTTCGCTTGTACCTCCTACCATGATAGTGAAAATAGCCTCACCGTTCATTGTCTGATACTGATTGGTCAATCCGCGTAGTTCCAATTTGCCGTCCTCGCCTTGCATAAATGCGGCAATCTGTAAATTGCTACTCGGTCTGCTTGTGCTAGATACTACTTTTGCGTAGACAACCGTGAATTCGTGATAATTGTCTGAAGGATCAACCCAATCCGGATTCGTACTGACCTGCGCCCATGCTGTCATCCCGAACAAAGCCAACATGATGGTTAATAAATGTTTTTTCATAATCTCCTACTTTTATGTTAATTTTAAATTGCGCTGATAAATCACGCATTATAACGGTACAAATTTAACATTTTACAACCTTGTTTATTTTAACTCAAAAGGCTTTTGTTTTAACTAAAACTGCAAACTTTAACTAAAATCGCCTATTTTTACGTTTTACACGTATTTACTTCTAAAAATTCGTAGAAATTTCGTATTAAATAATTATTTGATTACATTTGCATAAATTAAGATTCGTTTACTATGCAAAGAACTTTTCTTATATTCGTATTTTCTGTTTTTTTGCTTGCTTGCAACAAAAATAGACCTAAGGAATATTGCGCCGAGGATGTAATGGCGCAGCAAGAGATGACGGTACAGGATGCAGATGAAAAAAAGATGCAGAATACTATACAGGACATCGGTATAATAATAATAGTATTGTTGCTAACGACATTGGCAATAATAATTCATATCTCACTTGAACGTAAACGCATCAACAGAGCACTTAAACAGATAGACAAGGAACGCCAAGAATTCTACAACAATATAACCCGTCATTTCCATACTCCGTTGACAGCAGTTCTCGACATGTGCAGTCAACTGAGCCGGTTCATCCCTGAAAACGACCAAATAGCCAAGCAGGAGTTTGAGACGCTTACAAACAAAAGTCAGGAACTTCTTGAACTTCTATCGGCAATGGTGGAATACAACGATGCCGCAAAAATAGAGAACCATACCGTAGATATCTCAGACGATGCTTCAATAAGGGCTGATGCAGAAGATGAAGCAACCAAAACAGATGAAGAAAATCCCGGAGCCAACTTGAAACTTACATTAAATGCGACAACAGACAGTCATGCCGAATCTGAAACAGACAGAAGGAATCACACATTCTTACAGAAAGTAAACAGAATCATCCATAAAAATATCACCAACAGGGAGGTTAATGCAGCGATGCTTGCCGAACATATGAACACAAGCATAGGTACACTGAACCGCAAGATGAACAGTATCACCGGAATGAGTACCACCAACTACATCCGTCTGCGTAAACTGCAATACGCAAAATATCTGCTGAAACATTCCGAAATGTCTATGAGTGAGATTCAGGCAACATGCGGATTCGAATCACCCAGTTATTTCAGTCGCGCATTCAAAGCCGAATTCAATATCACACCCACGGAGTATCGAAACAGTTAGAATAATAAGGTTAAGGCTCTGCACCTATGACCACTATAATTATTTATTCCCCTCTTCAAGGGTTGGCTTTACAAACGCCTTTATGCGTAGAATATTCTTTCGGGGCGAGGTATTTGTATAGACATAAATTGACTTCAAGTATGTACCTTCGCGCCCTTTCGGATAGAATGTAACATATACATACCCCTTTCCTCCGGGCTTAATAGCCTTTTTGCTATGTGACGCTTGCGTGCATCCGCATTTGACATATACTCCTTCTATTATAAGTGGAGATTTACCGGCATTTACAATATCGAAACTGCAAGTAACAGAATCGACATTTCCCATAACTTCCCCAAAATCATAAATTTTGTGGGGAAATTTGACGGCAGCTTGCGCCATAGCTACAGCCGCACTCATCATTGCTAACGCAATACATATTATATATTTCAAACCTTTTACTTTCATCGCTGTACATCCAGATGGTGATGCAAGAATATTAATGTGGGTGTAAAGATACAAAAAATTCTGAATACCAGCCACTTCCCTGGCATAGTATGATTTATGGCAAAATACCGCGGGAGTTTCACATCCCGCGAACTCGGAGGTACCCGCACTCTGACTCCTCTCTCCGAAATGCTAACATCTCTTGCCTCTCGTTTTCCTAATCGCAACCTTCAGTGACAAATAACCATGCCACCTCTAAAATGACTATAAAAGTCTCTAGTTTCTTCACATAGTTTGTGTGTTTAGGTTCTTGTAACTTCGGCCTTCTCCTCTGTCGGTTGGTTGGCTGTTGGTTGGTTAATTACCTGGGCTGCTTTCTTTGCCCTGTATCTCTCGATAAGCTCCACCACGATTGATGACGCCACAATGATTTCGGCCACGTCTCCCGCGACCTTTAATACTTTCATGAATTTTCCCATTTTCTCTGGTTTTTTGTTGTTAATACTGTTCTGTTTTTATCTCTATTTCTTGTTATTTCTTTACTTCTTCTGTTATATTCTTGATTATTACACATATAAGGCTTTGAAGGAGCGTGAAATGGTGAGAAAATATAGGCGATACTCTGCGAAAACTGCATTTTTCTTATCGAA
>SUXT01000112.1 GCA_015060835.1 Bacteroidales bacterium | reverse complement strand
GTGCCATCACATATTTGATGAGTCCCATCTTGCGGCAGCCGCAAGATGGGACTCATCAAATATGTGATGGCACTGATGAACAGCGCCCGCATAGGTATAGCCACACAGAGCGTAGGAATCTCCGAAGCAGCATACAACGAGGCTGCTGCATATGCCGCCGAGCGCAAGCAGTTCGGTCGCGCCATCAAGGAACTTGCTCCCGTGCGCGAAATGCTTGGCGAAATGAAAGCCCGCCTCGACGCATCGCGCAGCCTGCTCTACGAAACTGCCCGCAACGTGGACATGACCTCCTGTTTCGATGCAGTGGCACGCCGCCGCACCCTCACCCCCGAAGAGCGTCAGGAATCAAAAGCCTTTTCACGTGTAGCCGACGCACTTACTCCCATAGTAAAAGGCATGGGCAGTGAAATATGCAACCGCAACGCATACGATGCAGTGCAGATACACGGCGGTTCGGGTTACATGAAGGACTACACCTGCGAGCGTCTCTACCGCGATGCACGCATCACCTCCATCTACGAAGGAACGACGCAGTTGCAGGTGGTGGCAGCCATCCGCTACGCAACCAACGGCTTCTACTCCACGCTGCTCGACGAATACCTCTCCCGTGAAGTTTCCGAGGCAATGCAGCCCGTGCGTGCGAAGATAGCAGCAATGGTGGAAAAATACCGCGCCGCTGTCGAGAAGGCACAATCTTTCGGCTGTCAGGAGACAAACGATTTCCTCTCGCGCCGCATCTACGAAATGGCATCATACTGCATCATGGCATCGCTGTTGATGCTCGATGCCTCTGCCAACGGCGAACTTTTCGCCTCCTCGGCACGCAGCTTTGCAGCAATGGCCGAAGCTATAGTGGCTTCACACTCAACATATATAGAAAATTACACACCCGAAATATTGAACGATTATAAATAACGAATATAAATAACAATCATGGAAACAAAACATCAGTACCTGCGCGTAGCATACGAACTTATCTCTCACCGCGACGGCATTGCCGAGGAGATTGAAAAAGCTACACGCGAGCAACCCTTCTCATTCATCACAGGCCTTAACTTTACACTCGATACATTTGAGAACAACCTCAAAGACCTCAAGAAAGGCGACACATTCGACTTTGTAATCCCCTCGTCTGAGGCATACGGCGAGTACGACCCCGACCATGTGCAGGATTTTGACCGCGAAGTGTTTACCATCGACGGCAAATTCGACTCGGCGCACATCTTCAACGGCAACATCGTTGAGATGATGCGCAGCGACGGCTCTCCCATCCTCGGAACAGTCAAGGAGGTTACTCCCATGAAGGTAGTTATGGACTTCAACCATCCTCTTGCAGGTTGCGACCTCCAGTTTGTGGGCAGTATCGTGGAGTCGCGTCCCGCAAGTGAGAAAGAGGTAAACAAATTCCTCGACTCCCTCAAACCCTCATGCGGCTGCGGTTGCAGCGGATGCAACGGCGGCGACAGCTGCGGCGACGGTTGCGAGGGCGGTTGCGGAGGTTGCCACTAATGGAGAATGTATAGAACTTTCCAATAATGAATACAATAGGAACAGTGCTGCGACTCACCACCTTTGGTGAGTCGCACGGCGTTGCAATAGGCGGAGTAATCGACGGCTTTCCCTCAGGTGTTGTTGTCGACGAGGAATACGTGCGCAGCGAAATGCGCCGTCGTCGTCCCGGGCAGAGTCGGGTAACCACAGCCCGCAACGAGGCCGACGAAGTGGAATTCCTATCGGGAATATTCGAAGGACGCACCACCGGCACACCCATAGGTTTCATCATTCGAAACACCAATAACCACAGTGCCGACTACGATAATCTGCGCGATGCCTACCGTCCCTCGCATGCCGACTACACATATGCAGTAAAATACGGAGTGCGCGACCATCGTGGTGGCGGCCGCTCCTCGGCGCGTGAGACAGCAGTGCGCGTCTGCGCAGGAGCGCTTGCCAAGCTGGCGCTCAAGCAGTTGGGAATCACCGTACAGGCATACACCTCTCAGGTGGGCGATATTGCACTCGACGGCGGCTACGAGGCATACGACCTTTCGCTGACGGAGAGCAACGCAGTGCGTTGCCCCGATGCAGAAAAGGCAGCAGCAATGGAAAACCTCATCCTCGATGTAAAGCGCGAAGGCGACACTATAGGCGGCATTGTAACGTGTGTGGCAAAAGGCGTCCCCGCAGGGCTTGGCGCGCCGCTCTACAACAAGCTGTCATCGTCGTTGGCCCATGCGATGCTCACCATCAACGCCGCTAAAGGCTTCGACTACGGTGGCGGCTTTGCGTCGGTAACCGGTCGCGGTTCCCGGCAAAACGATGTCTTCTACAACGACAACGGTACAATAAACACCCGCACCAATAACAGTGGCGGCATGCAGGGAGGAATCTCCAACGGTCAGGATATCTATTTCCGCGTGGCGTTCAAGCCTGTAGCGACCATTCTGCGCGAACAATCGACGGTGGGCGTTGATGGCAACGATACACTAATTTCCGCACGCGGAAGACACGACCCCTGTGTAGTTCCCCGCGCAGTGCCTATAGTAGAGGCAATGGCAGCGATGGTCATCCTCGACCACTATTTGCTGGCACGTACCAGTCGGCTGTAGTTCAATTGGTTACATAAACTCCTCCTCTTGGATAAGAGGAGGTGGCCGTTAGGCTGGAGGAGTTTGATTTTTTTTTCGCACTCGAATTTTCTTGCAAAAACTAACTGAAGAAGTTCCTGCCCTTAAAGGGGAGGTGGATTCAAAAACATAGTTTTTGAAGACGGAGGGGTTTTCCTCGCGTAGCATGGGGTATTGCTGTAGGATGGGTAGAGAACCCCCTCCGAACTTTTTTCCGAGAAAAAAGTTCTCGTCCCCCTTTAAGAGGGACAGCTTTTTTAAGTTTCTTAAAAGAGATTAGCAAAGATGTAAAAGCTAAAAGATGTGTCCAAAGATTAGCTTATCCAGGAGGGAAAGTTTTTTCTTTGTTTTCAACACCCTCTTGTCCGGGAGAAACATGGTAATATAGACAACCTGAAATATTAAGAAGCTGTTTGAATTTTATTGGAAAATATTTCTATATTCGCGATGTTATTTCGGCTTATTTGAGTCTATTTTGGCATCTTTCCATTGTTGTTTTTTGGAAATAGCCCGCTATTCCCTGCAAAACAACAAAGAAAATCTACTCAAAATAGCTCTCAAATAATTCCGAAAGATAGTGCAAACGAGCGCAATGTAAGCTTGCTTACAATTGCAATGCGAGTGCAGCCAATCTTATTAAAATAAAATTCAAACAGCTTCTTAGAGTATAAAATTTATAAAACAGTTGCAATATTTAAAATAATATTGCAACTTTGTTTTTTTTAAAGGGGTTCCATTTGAAAATGGAAAAAGAAACTCTACAGTTTTCAAGTATAGTAAATAAGAAATAGATACATACAACATGAAAGAAAATGAAAAACCCACGATAGTCGAAGGGGAAAATACAGCGCCTCAGAATAGTAAGGCGAGTAAGATTTTTTCGGAACGCTTTATCGGGCGCACAATAATCCTGCTTTTTGTAGCGCTATGGGCAGTGCTCTCCTTTTTGGAGAGTGCGCAATTGCATCGCATACAGGATCTTTCGCTCTTCCTGCCGACAGAACTTTTCTTCGATGAAATAATGAAAAGCCCCGCAGGAGCGTTGTCCTACATTGGAGCATTCCTTGTGCAGTTTTTTTACTATCCGTTCGTGGGGGCAGCCATATATGTGGCATTGCTCTACGCAACCTACCTGCTTGTAAGGAAAGTTTTTGATATACCGCAGCGATGGGCATTCGTCGCACTCGTCCCCGTGGTGCTGCTCCTTGCCACAAACACCCAGATGGGATACTGGATATACTACATTAAGACACCCGGATTCTATTATGTGCTGTTGCTTGGCGTGATATTGATGTTGCTTGCAATGTGGCTCAGTAAGAAACTCCCCATGTGGAAGAAATTTATATTCGTCGCACTATGGGCTGCTTGCTACCCGCTTTTCGGAATATACTCGCTTGCAGGTGTGGTGCTTATGGCATTGCACTCATTCGGCACACAGAAGAAAAAGACGGCACCCGCGCTGCTGTTGCTCTTTGCAACGGCACTTGTTGCAGTAGCCCCCGCCCTTTACTATTACTGCTACACAAGCAGCTCGCTCGTTCTCATGTACCTTGCAGGTGTACCCGGTTATCAGTGGTCAATCTTCGGCGATGATTACTTTGCGAGTGTTATATGGCCGATGTGGATGCCCTATCTGCTTCTGTTCATAACATTTGCGCTGATGTCTGCCCTCTGTGGCAAGAAAGCGCATCGCATACTCGATGCCCACTACAAATTGGTACAGAAAGCCTTGCTTCTGTCTATTGTGGGTGCATCATGGGCATATTGGTTCATCGACGAGAATTTCCATGTAGAACTCGAACAGAACCGCGCAATGTGGAACGAGGATTGGAAGCGCGTTGTAGAACTTGGAAACGTAAGCGGCACACCCACCCGTCTTGTGGTGATGAACAGAAATATAGGACTTTTGCGCACAGGTCGCGCCGGAGAAGAAATGTTCAAGATGCCCGACGGTTCGGCAGTCATGAAGTCTCCGGTAAGTGTCCGACTTACACAGACCGGCGGTAAGATGGCCTATTACCAGTATGGCCGTTTCAGCTTCTGTTACCGTTGGTGCATAGAGGATGCAGTCGAGTATGGCTGGAAAGTCGAATACCTCAAGCACGCAGTCCGCTCTATGATTGCCGTCGGAGAGTACAAGCTCGCAAGCAGATACATCAATATCCTGAAAAAGACACTCTTCCACAAGGAATGGGCCGAAAAGTGCGAAGCACTCATAGAAAAGCCCCAGAGCATAGATAATAACCTCGAATATGTCATCCCCCGTCAAATGTTCAGTTACAAGAATACACTCGATGTCGATGAATCCTATGTCGAGGCATATCTTATCAACACAATGGTCTCTCCGCTCTTTGTGAATCCTTCGCCCCTTTGCACTGAGGCCTCTCTTATGCACGCGCTTATCCGCAAGGATACCCAGCTGTTCTGGAATACCATAGTCAACTATCTGAACAACCATAGGAACTTCAGAATACCTACTCACTATCAGGAAGCGTTGATGCTCTACGGTAATATCGACCGCCGTGCCGATATTTCAAAGTTCAAATTCGATGCGCCGATACAGAAACGTTTCCGTGATTTCATGAAACTCACAGCCAAGTACAAAGGAATGACCGAGGAGGAGATGGCGCCCTACTTTAAGGAGGCAGGCTTCGACGACACCTATTGGTATTTCTATTTCTTTATCCGTGGTATAAAAAGTAACTAATGATTATGAAAAGAGATATATTTATACAGTTTGCAGCAATCGCCTCGCTGATTATGGCGGTCTCATGCGGTGCTCCCTCTCTGCCCGAATCTCCGGTTGAGTCAAAGAAGCAACCGCTCATCTATCCCGATTACAAAGGAGTAACAATCCCCTGTAACATAGCCCCGCTCACATTCGAGATAAAAGAGAAAGGGGCAACCTCTTTCGTAACACGCTTCAGCACCCCCGGCGACAAGAAGGAACTTCTGCTTTCGGGCAGGGATGTAATCCCCTCCATCGAAGAGTGGCGTGACCTTACAGCAGATGTGCATAAGGCAATTAAAATCAAAGTGGAAGTCTTCTATGAGAAAGAGAAAAAGTGGCATGCCGACCGCCCCTTCTACATCACAGTATCGCCCGACAGCATCGACCGCTACCTCTCCTATCGTCTCATACCCCCATCGTATGTGGCATACGAAAGGCTCGAAATAATGCAGCGCGACCTTACCTCCTTTGACGAAGAGGTTATATTCAGCAATATGTTGCTCGCTACCGAACAGCAGGGACAGTGCATCAACTGCCACGCATACAAGAACTTCAAGACCGACAATATGCAGTTCCATGCCCGTCAGCATATGGGTGGTACGCTCTTTGTGCACAACGGCGAAATGCGCAAGATAGATCTTAAAACCGATTCGACGGTATCTGCCGGTGTCTATCCCGCTTTCAATCCCAAATACGATGTTGTCGCATACTCTGTCAACCACACAGGACAGGTGTTCCACACAGCGCATCCCGACAAGGTTGAGGTGCAGGATGTAGAGAGCGATATAATCCTCTACAACCCCTTGAATAACAAAGTGTCGCATATCTCCAACGGCAAGAACGACCTTGAAGTCTTCCCCTGGTGGTCGGCCGACGGACGCACGCTCTATTACTGCTCGGCGCACTTCGAACCGATAGACACATCAAAGACATACAGCCAGAATGAGATTGCGCACTACGACAAGATAAAATATGACATCCTCAGCCGTTCGTGGAATCCTGAGACCTTCGAATTTGGCGAGCCCGATACCATCCTCGCCTGCTCGCGCATGGGTAAGAGTGCAACGCTTCCGCGTGTCTCTCCCGATGGCAAATATCTGCTCTTTGCACTCGGTGAGTATGGTTGCTTCCATGTCTGGCACAGCGATGCTGACATTTGCATGATGAACCTCGAAACAAGAGAGTGGAGCGTGTTGCGTAATTCCAATTCTGCGCAATCCGAGAGCTATCCCTCATGGAGTAGCAACGGTAAGTGGATAATGTTCTCCAGCCGTCGCGACGACACCAATTACACCCGCGTGTATATGGCGCACGTAGAGCCCGGAGGTAGAGCTTCTAAGGCCTTTATATTGCCTCAGAACAGCCCTGCTTTCTATCCTCTCTTCGATAAGTCTTTCAACCGCCCTGAATTTACCATAGAGCCGGTTAATTTTACCCCCTATGAGGCGGCTGATGTTCTTGCAGGTGAAGCGATTAAAGCAACCTATTCCGATAATTGCAAGAAGTAAAATTTGTAATACATACTTTGAACGGCGAGCGCCACAGCGCTCGCTGTTTTTTTTCTGTCTTTCAATTGTTTACAAAAACTCCTCCTCTTGGATAAGAGGAGGTGGATTCAAGCGCGATAGCGGTTGAAGACGGAGGAGTTTGAATTCTTTTGCTTGCCGCGTTCTTTCAAACTCCCTCCCCCTTCGGGTACTCCCTCTTATCCAAGAAGGAGAGTTTTGTTATTCCTCCTCTTGAAGAGGAGGTGGATTCAACAGCGTCAGCGGTTGAAGACGGAGGAGTTCTCTTCTCATCGCATGTTTTTTTGCTCCACGATAGATTTTAGAACTCCCTCCGAACTTTTTTCAAGAAAAAAAGTTCTCGTCCTTCTTCAAGAGGGACAGTGTTTTTAGTATGTTTTTTGAAAACAGATTAGCAAAGGTATAAAAGCTAAAAGATGTGTCCAAAGATTAGCTTATCCAAGAGGGAGAGTTGTTTTTTTTCTTGTTATTCAAATGGTTACAAAAAACTCCTCCTCTTGGATAAGAGGAGGTGGATTCAAGCGCGATAGCGGTTGAAGACGGAGGAGTTTGAATTCTTTTGCTTGCTGTGTTCTTTCAAACTCCCTCCCCCTTCGGGTACTCCCTCTTATCCAAGAGGGAGAGTTTTGTTATTCCTCCTCTTGAAGAGGAGGTGGATTCAACAGCGTCAGCGGTTGAAGACGGAGGAGTTCTCTTCTCATCGCATGTTTTTTGCTCCACGATAGATTTTAGAACTCCCTCCGAACTTTTTTCTTGAAAAAAGTTCTCGTCCCTCTTCAAGAGGGACAGTGTTTTTAGTATGTTTTTTGTTTGATGGTTTTGCAGGTGTATTCCATCTGTTATTTCGAGAAACAATTCTTCTATTTTTTTAGCGAAAGCACTCTTCAATACTTCGGTAAATTTTTACCGAAACTTTAAAAATTAAACAACAGAACCGGCAAAAGCAGGTTCGAAGACAATAAAGAGGTCATTGAAATGTTGTCAATAAAAGTGGTTAAGCATAGAGCACAAG
>SUXT01000111.1 GCA_015060835.1 Bacteroidales bacterium | reverse complement strand
TCCACCTCCCCTTTAAGGGCAGGAACTTTTTAGAATAGTTTTTTATCCATTGAAGGATGGGGTTGTACTTTTTAGGTATAATATCGCATAATCATTAAAAATTATTAGTGTCAGGTAAACGTATTCAAGTCGTTTAAAATTTGATATTTAAGTAACTACAAGCCCCAATTCTTTATTAAGACAAATTTAAATCAATGATTGGAACTCCCTCGCCCTGCGGGCACTCCCTCTTCAAGAGGGAGAATGTTATATATTGATAATATTCAATGATTTACATTCCTCCTCTTGAAGAGGAGGTGGATTCAAAAACATAGTTTTTGAAGACGGAGGAGTTCAAAACATAAGCGGAATAAAAATTTACCGGACACTAATAGTATTTTTTAGAACTTAGTTCCTTGACAATCTTTTTGTAATGCGCAAGGTCTTGAGCACCAACCTGCATGGCAATGGCTGCCATGAGTAATAGCAAAATTCTTTTCATGTTGTACTGTTTTTAGTGTGGTATTTTGCTTCTTGAATGTGGTATGAAGGAGTCGAAAGAGAAACTTTTAGCGATTATATTTCGTACACAATCGGTTAGAAAAGGAAATTGAATCCAATGTTATTCCACATTTTCTCTCCATCTCGTTTGTCCAGCGCTTTCGCCATTTCCACCGATATGACAAAATTACGGTTCATGACAATCTTGAGGCCGCAACCTAATGTGGAGTGCAGATTTTCATTGTTGCCTGAGTAGAACGGATTGATAGTGCCACCTGAATAGTTGTTGAAAGCGGCCTTCTGTTCGCTTAAGCGGTAAGGCTGAATCACGCGGCCCATGTCGAAGAATGGATTAAGAGCAAGGTAGAAGTTCTGATTGATGAAGCGGAAATTAACGAAACGCCAACGCAGTTCAGTGTTCAGCCATGCCATGCCATTGCCCACAACACCGTTGCGGTTTATACCTCGCACCGATGCATTGCCGCCCAACCCCTCAGTGTAAACCTTGCGGAAGAAGAGTGTGTTGAGGTTGTTTGTGAAATAAAAAGGTATCTCACCGGCAATCTTAGCTTGAACACCTACGCGATAAGCAAATGTAAGGCGCTCTTTCTGCAACGGCACATAGTGGCAGCCAACGAATGTGAATCCCAAGTTACTGTATCCCTCGCGGTCGATAATGTCAGGTGCACCCACCAGTGTGGCTTCTATGTTTACACCGCGTGTGGGATCGCTGTCGTGGTCGCGTGTGTCATATACCAATCCTGCTTTCAGGTGCAGTACATTACCTCCGCGTGCCTCATCCTCGCGAATCAGTCCCGCTTTGCGGTAAAGGTCGTACAATGTTGTCTGGTCCTTGTATTCATCAAGTTTCAAAAGACCGGTCTTGATGTTATAGTAGCCTACACCCGCAGCCCAATGCAGGTTGCCCACAATGCGTCGTTGCATGCTTGCTACGAATCGGAATTGGTTGCGACTCATCCAGTTGAGTGCCGATGTTTCATTATTGGCAAGGTCTATGCCGTCCGCGTAAAAAGGCGATGCATAGCCGTTGTAACCATAGAAATCGAATTTCTTGGCACTGAAATAGGTGCAGTCGAAGAATAGTTTGCCATCGGGGATAAGTGTCTTGAAGTCTCCGTAGCATCGCAACAATGACGAACCTCCTGTAAAGGTTGAGGCCTCAAGGTTCATCTTGTAGTCATACGAAGGATAGTTTGTTCCATCCCCGAAATTGAAGATGTCAAGGCATACTCCATATTGGAAACCCAAGTCGCTGTCCCATCCCACGACAGGCAGCGGACCGAAATTCCATCCCTTCTTTACAATCTCTTTATTGTCAGTTTCTTGTGCTGTCAGGCATAATGATACGGCGCATAGCAACAAACTGAATAATGTGTTTTTCATAGTAAGAAAATTTAAAAAGCTCCTATAATTTGCTAATTTGTTGAGAAGCTGTTTGAATTTTATTTCGGAATTATTTGAGAGCTATTTTGAGTAGATTTTCTTTCACATTTTGCAGGGAATAGCGGGCTATTTCCAAAAAATAAGAAAGAAAAGATGCCAGAATAGACTCAAATAAGCCGAAATGAACATCGCAAATATAGAATTTTTTTCTAATAAAATTCAAACAGTTTCTGAATCTCCCTTAAGAATCTTTTCAAGTTCCTCGCGCCAATCTTCGCCATTAACGGCTTTCAGCGTACGGATGCCGAGTTCCTTTGCAGCCTCGATATTCCTTTCGCCATCATCGACGAACAGTGTCTCGTCGGGGAGCATATTGCCATCCGCAAGCATTTTCTTGTAAATATCCTCGCCGGGTTTAGAACAGCCCATAAGGTAGCTAAGGTAAAGCTCGTCGAAATAGTCATCAAGTGATTTTCCTTCGGCTGTGAACTTAGGCGACCGCGCCCACCCTTGAAGGAAGGGGTTGGTGTTGCTCAGCACGCACAGACGGTAGCTTCCGCGCAATTTCTGAAGATATTCCATCCACTCGGTCTGCACAGCAACAATAAAACCCATCCATGCATGAAGCGCCTCGTCGTAGCTTATTGTGCGTCCGCACAATTTACCAAGTTCGGTGCAGAAAGTCTCTGCGTCAATGTCGCCATTTTCGAGCTTAAAAAATATTCCCGTCTGCTTGTAGGCGTTGAGATATTCTTCGGGATTCTGCAATCCTAAGTTTCTGAAACGTTCGATGGCCTGCTCTGTTTTTATTGCTGTAAGCACACCGCCAAAATCAAATACAATATTCTTTATCATATCCGTATGTCCAAATTTTCCCCGAAGATACATAAATTGTTGCTCAATTTTCTATAATTAGCACAAATTATATTGAATTTACCGGTAAAAAAGCTAATTTTGTTGTATCAATACAACGAATATAGGCTTCACTTGTTTCGAGATATTGAAGCAAGCTTCATATCTCACTCGTTTGCACTATATTCGTAAGTAATAGAAATTATCAGTAAGTATATATGGAGAATCTTGATGGCCGTTTGGTCGTAGGCGTATCGTCGAGAGCCTTGTTCGACCTTGAGAAAGAAAATGAGATATTCGTACGCGACGGAATAAAGAAGTATCGTGAGTATCAGGAACTTCACGAGGATGAACCGCTCGAAAAGGGTACGGCATTCTATCTGGTGAAGAGCCTGCTCGAACTTAACAAACAGGCAAACAGGCCTATTGTGGAGGTTGTGGTGATGTCGCGCAACAGCCCTGAGACGGGTATGCGTATGCTTAAGTCGCTCGACCAGTATAAACTCGATATTACCCGTGTGGCGCTCTCCGGTGGCGAGTCGCTGTCGAAATATCTGAAAGCATTTTCTATTGACCTTTTCCTCTCTAAAGACGAGCAGGATGTTCAGAAAGTGATAGATTCGGGAATCTGTGCTTCGGCACTCATTTATGCTCCTCCCACCGATTTTAATCCGGAGGACAGTCGTGTGAAGATAGCTTTCGACGCCGATGCCGTGCTCTTCTCCGACGAATCGGAGTGCCGCTTCAAGCGAGAGGGCATGGAGGCTTTCTATAAATACGAAAAGGAGCATGCCGATGAACCTCTGAAAGAGGGCCCCTTTGCCAAGCTGCTGATGAAACTCTCTGCCATACAAGAGTGCTTCCCCACCTCAATAGAGTTGTCGCCACTGCGCCTTGCTATAGTAACATCGCGCAGTATGCCTTCGCACTTCAGAGTGATAAAGACATTGCGCAAGTGGGGCGTGTATGTCGACGAGGCGTACTTCTTGGGCGGATTGCGCAAGGACGAACTGCTGAAAGCCTTCGGAGCGCACATCTTCTTCGACGATCAGGATACGCACCTGACAACATCGAGCAAATATGTGCCGTCGGGAAAGGTACCTTATCACTCATCGTCGCAAATAATTGAAGCTATAAAAGAGAAAAAGGAGGCTGAAAATGGCTGACAACTATATCGGTAAGAAGATGGAGGAGTATAAGGGCCGTTCCTCTGCTCCGTCGTCGGCGCGTCGCCTTAATACGCTTATGTCGCTGCTTGCAAAGAACAGAAGTTGCCGCGGATACGACAGCACATTCATTGTGCGCGACGACCAGTTGCGCAGCATCATAGAGGTTAACACCAAAGTTGCTTCGGCTCGCAACGCACAGGTGTTGCGATTCCGCCCTGTAAACCACAGCGAGGCCGCAAAAATATTGCCCCACATACGTCTCGGGGGAGCCCTTCCACAGCTGAATCTCCCATTTCCGGGAAGTGAACCCAATGCCTTTATAGTGATATGTTCCACAGTGCCCGAAAGCCGTTTCGTCTATACCGATTTGGGAATTTCGGCGCAGAGCATGCTGTTGCGTGCAACAGAAATGGGGCTTGCCGGCATCTGCATAGGTGCATTCGATTCCGAAGCTGTGCAGCGCGAACTCTCTCTGCCATTGGCGCCGTTGCTTATCCTTGCTATAGGTCGCAGCATAGAAGATATACGCCTTGTGGATGTAACTGAGGGCGACAGTCTGAAGTATTATCGAGAAGAGGGTGTGCATTATGTCCCAAAATTAAAACTCGACAATCTTATATTGGAATAATATTCCGAATATCCGAATATCATATATAATGATAAAAATATTGTGGATTATATTTGGATATAAGAAAAAATAGTTATACCTTTGCATCGCAAAACAAGGTTGAGACCAAAAAACCAATGGAAGTTTGGGTGAGTGGCTGAAACCAGCAGTTTGCTAAACTGCCGTACGGGTTACCGTACCGGGGGTTCGAATCCCCCAGCTTCCGCTTGTTTTTGCGAATGGCGCTTTCGTCTAGCGGCTAGGACACATGCCTCTCACGCATGGAACACGGGTTCGATTCCCGTAGGCGCTACTACAGCGAGGATTTCATTTCCTCGCTTTTTTTATTTTACGGCTGCTATGATATTATGCCGCCTAAGTGTTTCTTTGTAAAATCTCTCAGATATTCTTTTACCTTCTCTCCTTCTATTATCTCAATGTCGTTTGCAAGACCTATGATGAAACGACCTGCTCCCGCAGGGCGGTAGATGATGGTGTTGAGCAGCCAATGTTCGCCGTCAATCTGTGTGAGGTCGCGCTCGGCCAGCGGGTACTCTTCGAGCAGGAGGTTCTTTGCCATCACTCCCAGCTTGAGTTTGAGGTTTGTGCCTTCTGTGCCGCCGGTTCTGAATATGTCGCTCTTTTCGCTACGATGTTTGTCGCTGTGTTGCCATTTTTCTTTACACTTTTCTACGGCTCCTATGCGTGAGATACGGAACTGTTTGTTCATGCCGCTTTCAGGCTCGTAGCACCATACTTGTATGTAGTTGGTGGTGAAGGCGAAGGGCTCGACAACTCTGTCTCTTACATCGCCGCTGTTGGATGATGCGTAGTTGCGGAGCACTACCTGTTGCTGCTCTTCTATGGCGCGGATAAGTTCGTGTGTGTTTGCAACGTTCTCTTTTTTTACAACACAGTCGGCGAGTGAGGTGGAGTTGTAGACCGAGGCGAGTTTCCTTTTGAGGTTCTGTTTCAGCATATTGGTGTCGTCGAGTGCATCGAGCAGGGCGTTGACCATGTAGCTCTCCTCTTCGCTGAAGTGTACCAACTGTTCTATGTCGTTGAAGCGGCTGTCCTCTTTAAGCATATGGAAACTATTGCCTATGCGTGCAACGGCAAAGCCTGCCCCTTTGAGGGTGTCGATGTATCGGTAGACGGTGCGGCGCGACATTTCCAGTTTGTCGGCAATTTCGTCTACTGTGTAGTTGACGGGGAGTGTCAGCAGTTTCATCAGTCGAAGCAGGCGTTCTATTTTTGGCTGGTCCATTGGTGCTTTATGTGTTGTGTATATTTAAAGAGAGAGTACGAAAAGGGCTTCGCACTCTCTCTGTTGATAATTATTCCTTAGAATTCGAAGCGCTCGATTTTCATCTGTCCAAGTTCAGAAAGCTTGGGAACGAGGGTGGTGAAGTGGGGTGCTGCTTCGTGAGCGTCGAGGGCTGCCTGGTCGGTCCATGTTTCGCAGAACATGAGCACTTCGGGGCGTGTGCCGCTTTCGAAAATGTCGTATGCTATGCAACCTGCATCTTTCTGCGATGCTGCTACAAGTTCTTTTGCTATTTCGAGGTACTTTGCGCGATTCTCGCTGCTTACTGTGATGAATACGTTTAATCTGATCATTGTTATGAGATTTATATGGTTAATACTTCTTTGATGCTGATAGTTTGTTGAGTCCGTTGCGGAACTCCTCTGTCATTCTTTCGCTCTCGTTGGCAATCTTGTTTATATCGAGAATTTCGAGCAGTTTGTTCAGGCGGCGCTGCATGCCTTTGTCGTTATTTGCCTTTGCGTCTGCCATCATTATCTGCCATTTTTCGAATGACTCGATGCCCTGCACAAGGCGCTCCCAACGGATGGAGCTTGTATTGTCGGGGTAGATGATGTATGTGTCGCCTGAAGGCCATGAGCGGAAACGGCTGTCCTTATTGGGGTCTATCGTCCAGCTGTTGTATGCCCAGCGCAGATAGCCGTCGACATCAATCTTGAGGCTGTGGAGGGCTACATATTCGCAGTCGGCGGGGTCGGTGAATGTGAATACGTTGGGGTATTCGGCCGAGCAGCAGGTGTAATAGGTCGATTTCTTGCCTTCGCTGCGACGACGCTCAACAACTCCTTCGGGGAACTCCTTGCCGCCGTTGTTGTTTACGCTGTAGTCCCAAAGGTCTTTTTCGATTTCGGGGTGGTAGTATCCGGCGAGTGATATTTTAAGGCCGGGAGCATAGTCGTGTATAACCTTGATGGCTGCCTGCATCTGCTTCATGCTGCGCTCGTCCATTGAAATGAATGTGCGGTCGAGCCAGCCTTTCTCTACAAGGTGGGCGCGGAATTCCTTCAACATTCCTCCCCAGAACTCGGTGTACTCCTTCTGTCCGGGAGCGCATTTTATCTCCTTGTGGCTGTCGGTTGCCTGGTCGTAGTAGCGGAATGAGAGGCGCCACGGTATCATAGAGAAACAGGTAATCTCTTGGCTGATGCCGCAGTCGTCCATGAATTCCACCCAACGGTCGAAGATGGTGAAGTCGTATATCCAACGGCCGTCGGCGAGCTTAATCCATGTTACCATGCTGCCGAATGGGTCTTCGGTCTGTCCATTCCAGGGTTTGTTGATGAGGGTGGCTGTGATGGCCTTCTGTCCTGCCGATGCAAGTTTCTCCATGTAGGGACGGAGCACTGCAAAGTGTTCGTCGGACCAGGGTGTTACGTTGTGGTAGCGTGCTACAGCGTAGGGGTTCTGCCACAAGTCGAGGTGGAAACGCCAATCTTTGGGTTCGGGGAGTACCGATTCGAGTACCTTTACCTTGTACTGGCGTACACTCTTCTTCTCGCCTGCTGTTACGGTTACGTTACCACTGTATGTGCCAGCCTTGATGTCGCGGGGTACCTGCAGTGTCATCCACAGACCGCGCATTGCGTTTTCGGCAATTTTTGCGGTGCTGTTCATTGTTATGCGGTCGGCTGTGGGATAGGTGCCGTGGGCGTCTACTGCGTGGTTGCTGCATCCGCTGAATGTGTCGGCAATTACAGGCTCCACAATGCCGCCTTTTATCTGTTCGGCGCTGATTATGTTACCTTTATTGTCGGTGAGGTCGCTGAATTCAATTGCAATCTCCTGTTCGTTGCCGGTGTTGGCTACAACGAGCTGCATATTCACTCTCTCGCCTTTCCATGCTGTGAGCGATGGGTTCTTTATGGGTTTTATTTCGGCTTTTACCTCTACCGGGTATCGTTTGTCGATTGTTCCCCACGATACTGTTACTTGCGCCATGGCCGATGCGCCGATGAGCAGCAGTGATAATAGTGTGCTTAGTCTGCTTCTGTTCATAATAGGTTTATTTAAGTGAGGTTATATAAATTAGTAATTTATGCGAATCAGTAGTTGAAAACCAACCTTTGACTCATTGTTAAATTATTAAAAATTAGTAAATTATCTTATGTAAATATTTTGTAATCTCCTTGAAAATCAGTAAATTAGAAGAAAGAAAC
>SUXT01000110.1 GCA_015060835.1 Bacteroidales bacterium | reverse complement strand
CGAGTGAATGGAAGTTTACTTACATTTGCAACGAGCGTAGCATAGTTTCGATATTATCAAAGGAGTGCCGAACGCAAGTGAGGTCTTCCTTTTTTCCGAGAAAAAAGTTCGGAGGGGGTTCTTAACCCATCGTACTACAATAAACCATACTACGCGAGGAAAACCCCTCCGTCTTCAAAAAACTTCGTTTTTGAATCCACCTCCCCTTTAAGGGCAGGAACTTTTTAGAATAGTTTTTTATCCATTGAAGGATGGGGGTGTACTTTTTAGGTATAATATCGCATAATCATTTAAGCTATTTTGTTAATATTTAGGAGTATAACACAAATTTAACCTACCTCTAATACCCGTGCACTACACTCTCTACCTCCTTGAATGAGTAGCACGACAATGTGCCGTCGCAACGTCTGAGCATCAAGCGACCGTCGCGCTGCACACTCTCCGCGCGAGCCTCGAACACCCCCAGAGCGTCGCGGAAGAGCATATTTTCCCTGCGCCCCATGAGCATATTTTCGTATGCTGCGAAAAGCTCATCTGCACGACCGCGCTCCATCATGGCATAATGGCGCATAAATTCGCCGACAACGCGTCTCTTCACCTCTACACAATCGAAGTCGCGCCCCGCAGCAAGTGAGAGAGAAATGGGACGGCGCGACATTTCGCAAAACTGTTTCTGATTGACATTCAGTCCTATGCCCACAACTGCCTGAGCGACCGTACTTCCCATAAAATCGACCTCGGAAAGTATGCCGGCCAACTTTTTCCCTTTGCAATAGAGATCGTTGGGCCACTTTATCACACTCTCCACTCCGTATCCGGCCACAGACGCATTAAGCGCAAGAGCCGCAACAACCGACAACGCATAGCTCTCTGCAGCAACGAGCGACGATGGGCGTACCACAATGGAGAGAAGAAGATTCTCTCCACGCGAAGAGTGCCACACAGTGCCCTGCTGCCCGCGTCCGGCCGTCTGCTCATCGGCGCTCACAACAAGTACATCGGGGCGACACTCATCGGCAAAAAGCCTTTGCGCCTCGCGCTTTGCAACAAGATTGGTCGAGTCGGCACAAGCAAGATGCAGAAAACCTGTACGATACCCCTCTATAAGTTCACATTCCATACTTCAGTCTTACTTTTTTGGGGAGTTTCTTAAGTACCTCTTCGTAAGAGTGGTCGATAAGTTCGCGGACAAGAGCAGTATCCATACGCTCAATATCCATCATATTCCAATAGCGTTTGTTCATATGCCATGCAGGCTTTATTTGGGAATATGTATCGCGCAATTCCACAGCCTTGTCCGCATCGCATTTCACACAGAACCACTCTGTGTTTTCGAGGTCGACAATGGCAAAAATCTTATTCTCCACCCTGAAGGCGAGAGTTGTCTCGTCAAAGGGGAAATCCTCAGTAGCATCCTGCTTGCTCAAGCAGTACAATCGCGCATCTTCTATATTCATAATCATTCAATTACTCAACATCGGGATAAAAAGCATCGCGCACATGTTCTATGATGTGTGAATCGCCGTCGGGCACAACTGTTACAACATCGAAACGTACGGGAGAATCTATATTACGAGCCTTTACATATGCTTCGGCTGCCAATATCACATTGCGCATCTTCCGCGGAGTAACAGCCTCTGTCGCATCGCCAAAAACAGCATTGCGCCTTGTCTTTACCTCCACAAAAACCAGCACATCGCGCTCCTTCGCTATAATGTCAATCTCCTTGTGCCCGCTGCGCCAGTTATATTCGAGCACAGCAAGCCCTTCGCCAAGCAGATAGCGCCCGGCGAGCATTTCTCCTTTTTTACCCAATAAATTGTGCTGTGCCATTTTAGTGATTTCTATAAATTAGCAGTTTATTATTCTTTACATAGCGAGTTCTGTCAACAGCGAAGATAGTGCAAAGAAATCAAATGCCCTAAAAAAAATGCGACAACTATAAATTTATTCAAAAAAAATTGTTTTTACAGCAAAAAAGCACTACCTTTGCAAACGCATTCGCAAACATAAGGTCGGTTCCGTAGCTCAGCTGGATAGAGCAACGCCCTTCTAAGGCGTGGGTCGAGCGTTCGAATCGCTCCGGAATCACTAAAAAACAGTCAGTTAGCAGAATAAAATCGCTTTCTGACTGTTTTTTTGCAGTTTCTCCATCCGACATACTTAGAAGCTGTTTGAATTTTATTAGAAAATATTTCTATATTCGCGCGTCTCTTTCGGTTTCTTTGAGTCTGTTTTTGGCATCTTTTCTTTATTGTCTTTTGGAAATAGCCCGCTATTCCCTGCAAAACAATAAAGAAAATCTACTCAAAAACAGTTCTCAAATAATTCCGAAATAAAATTCAAACAGCTTCTTAGCATCATGCCGTTACCGGTGTAATTACATTATGGATATTATCGATGTACTTTGCCAATGGTAGCATATACGCACTGAACACAGCCAGTTTCTCATCGAACGGAGCTTCGTTCACAACTATATCCTTTGTAATATCACCATTCTCGCACACGTATGATATAATTGTGGTCAGGAACTCCTCCTGTTCATAGTTCAGTTGCGAACCCGATATGAATGTGGCAAATTTCTCGACAGCCTCTTTCCTGTTCACTCCAATGATAGAACGTATGAACATCGCCACATTCGTTCCGCAAGGCATTCCAAGGGTGTATTTGTCATAGTCCTGTCTATCGCCCAGTTCCTGCCATAATATACGTTCCAATTCCCTTATGTCGGAAACGGTAAGTTGTTCCATTGCATATATCTTGTCAAGCACCGGCAAATGTCTGTTCTCGGCAAGGAAGTCCATCACCTTCTGTTTGTATGACACCTTTGGAGTAACACCCACAGTCTCACCACCAATAGTAACCACGTCCTTAATATCGACTACAAACCACTGCTTTTTGTCACCAATGAGGAACTTTGTCAAGTCTCTCAAATCCTCGCGTACCTTCTCCAACCAGGCAAGAGAAACATTCTCCCAACATACAGGATTAAGCACTTCGTTGATAGTAGCCATCTTTGCCTTAATTTGTGGGATAGAAGCCTTCTGTTGCAGTTTCTCAGCCACCAGCTGCACGTTCTGGATGGATTTGTTGGCGCTCATATCATCATCGAGCAGAGAGAGTTCTATCGCCAATACCAGCACATCGAATTTCTTAGCATTCTCATCCTGTGTGTTCTTGGCAAGCAATGGAGATATGTCATTTTTCAATATCAGTGTATCGAGTTCCGATATATATACCCACGCCGAGGCTTCTTTAAAGTGACTAACCTGCTCCCATTTTGCCCTGACTGATATATGGCTGTCAGACAACATCGCAACCTGTTCTTTCAAAAGAGCCTTGATGTCAACGTGCAGTTTCTTTGCAAATTCATCCTCCTGATACTTCTGATGTTGCAGTTGGAAAGCTATGTCAGCACGCAAACCGAACAACTTTTCGGTGAGTGATATTACGGTTGGAGCCTCTTTGCCGTCGGGGTATTTTTCGAAGTAGTCGAAGTTACAGCACCAGTCGAATATGTAGAACACCTCCTTGTCCTTATCACCGAATATACCCTTTGATAAACGTGTTCCTCGTCCAATCATCTGCATATACTTTATTTTGGACTTAACAGGCTTGAAGAATACCAAGTTCAGCACATCGGGCACATCAATACCGGTGTCGAGCATATCAACCGACACAGCGATCTGAGGCTCGGCATCCCTTATCTCAAACTTATCAATCAAGTCCTGTGCGTATGTCACATAGTTGTCAATCAGTACGCAAAAACCAGAACCGTATTCTGGGTATAGAGCATTGAAACGTTCAACAATCAGTTCAGCGTGTCTATGGTTGTATGCAAAAACAATGCTCTTGCCTATTCTCTCGCCACTCTGCACCTTCAATCCGTTCTCCATCAAATCCTGAAGCACAGCATCAATAGTATCGATATTGTAGATGTAACTGAATATCTCGCTGTTGTTGATGTCTCGTACATACTTCGACTTGCCATATTCAGCACCATCCTCAGCCGCTTGCATAGAATATGAATCAAGAGCCTTGCGAGTCTGTTCGTACTCCCAAATTTTCTCCATCTGCTCCTTTTCATCCTCATCCAGACTGCTGTACTTGATACCCTCTTTGAGTATTACCGAGCCACGCTTGAATCCTGCATAGTTCACCAAGTAACCATCGGCAACAGCATCTTCCAGTTCATAAGCATAGTTGGGCGAACCCTGCTCCATTTCAAAGATGTCGTATGTCGATTTATCCACCTCATCACGTGGTGTTGCGGTAAGTCCAATGAGCATAGCATCAAAGTAGTTGAATATTGCTCCGTACTTACCGAAGATTGAACGGTGAGCCTCATCAATGATAATCAAGTCGAACCTACCCACAGAGAACGGTTTTTCCTCTGTATCGATGAAATTTATCATTGTCTGGTAGGTAGAGAAGATAATGCGGGCATTCAGGTCACGTTCACCGCCTTCATTCAACACACAAGTAGTCTCGTTTGGCAACAATTTTACAAAGTTTTTGTGAGCCTGTTTCACCAATGATGTTCTGTCGGCAAGGAACAGCACGTTCTTCACCCAGTCATTGCGTTTAAGTACATCAACCAGTGAAATGGAAACACGTGTCTTTCCTGTACCTGTTGCCATCACAAGCAAACCCTTCCTGTGCTTGCTGTTGTAATGCTCGCAAACCGCCTTAATTGCGGTTTTTTGGTAATATCTATCACTTATATTGTCATTGACTGTAAAGTCCGTTATGTCCTTTCTACCACGCTTTTGAAGCATACGTTCCAAGTCATCCTCGGTGTGGAAGCTGAACAGTTTGCGTGGAGGATAGCCAAGCCCATCAATGATGAATGTCTGGAATCCGTTGGTATAGTATATAACCGGGCGCACACCATATTTAGCCTCCAAGCAATCGGCATACAATTCAGCCTGATGCTTGCCCTTCACCGGTGATACTGATGTCCTCTTTGCTTCAATCACTGCAAGAGGCTTGCCGTTACTGCCAAACAGTACATAATCGGCAAAACCCACATCGTGACTGTTTGACATTCCCTGTAATTCCACCTCGATACAAGCCTTTGAGGGCTGAATCAATCCGTTGGTGTCGAGTATATCCCATCCGGCCTCTTTCAGCATCAGGTCGATGTATAATTTGCGAGTCTCAGCCTCTGAAATATCCATCGGGAGCACCTCAACAGGTGCTTTTGACTCAACGGCAACCTTGTCGGCAGCTTCTACAATCTTATTGGCAGTGTCATCATAAGTAACCGGGCTGATTGTGGGAACCTCCGGGACTGCTGGAATCAATGTCTTGTCAAAGGGCTTTACGCTTTCAACAACCCTAAGTTTGATAAGAATAGCCGCAACTACATTGTAGATGTTGAGCAAGCAGAAGAATGACTCTTTCTTGCTTACCGATGCAGCATGAGCACCGTTGTTGCCCACCTTGCGTACATAGTGAACAGCCATCATAACCCTATCATCGCCGATAAACTCCTTGAATGGCTCGCCATCCACCAGTTCGAACAGTGATGTTCTTTCGGGGATGTTGATGTTCTTCATCTGGTACAAGGCACGCACAATGTACTCCAATGCTCGCCTTGCATTGACGGCACTGATATCGGGGTTGCTCACCTGTTGCTCCTCTGCTATCGAGCAGAAGCGGTGCAACTCGGTTAATCCCAAATCGTGTAAGTAGTCGAAGTTTTTCATTTTTTTAAAAAAATTATTTCCTTAGGGTCTTTAGGGTCATTAGAGTCTTTAGAGACCTTAAAAAAACCTTAAAAACTTTAAAAACTTTAAAGACCTTATTTCCCTCTATAGTTTTTTCTTATTCTCGTCATCCGTTCGCTGAAGCCACCCTCCTGCACAAAATCATCCGACAGGCGTTGTATCTGTCTGTGCAGCAGGTAATCAGCTTGTTTCAGCAACACAATGGCCATGTTGGCTATTGTTTCGGGCGGGCGTGTCTGTGCCAGCTCCATGAAATAATTGCCATCGTTATGCTCGCGTCCTATGCGGCGCATGGCTTCAAGCTCAACGGAGCCTTCTTCCCATTGTCGGTGTCCGCGTGTTTTTATGTAATCCTCATAATCCTCTTTAAGTTCGTGCAGGCTGGCTTTGGCTACGTTGAGCAATTTTATTTCTGTCTTTGCAGATGTACCCGAAGCCATACACCCCTCTACAATATTCTGCTTCCCCGAGCGAGCTGCCTGCACCATCTGGTCTATCGTGCGGTCGCCCTTTTGCAGATATGTGTGGCAAAAATAATAAGTTAGTTGGAATATCACATCAGTTTTCTGATAACTCAACAACTTTTTATAATCACCCCTCTGCGGAACCAGTACTTCGCTCATAGTAAAGTCAAATTTAGTTTATATTCCGTTTCATTCTCTTTAATGACCTTAAAGCCCCTAAAGACTTTAAAGTCCTTAAAGACCTTATAGTCTTTTCCTCTTTCAATTGAAATAATAATCCATACGACTGTTGAACAGTCGTCACATTATTTATCCACCAGGTAGAAATAAATTAGTCTGTAGCTAATTCATTATCAAACAAATTAAATCCTAATTCATTTTCTATATTGTTCTTTTTAGCATAATCTTTTAACATATTCTGAAAATCCATTGCAAAAGATAATACATTCTTTATATTCTCTTTGGGAGGCTCTGTATATTCAAATCCTTGTCCAAACAATCTTTGGTATTCCACCTTAAATTCATCTGTATTTCTAAAATCTTTAAAAAGAGGCCATTCACAATATGCCGCATTGTCAACATCTGATTTTGCACTTTCCATTTTAGAAGCTGCTAATTTATAATCCTCTTTTAAAACGGCAACAGCTAATTGAAACATGACAGCAGATGCAGACCAATCTTCTTTATCAATGATTAAATTACACCCTTTCTTATCCCCTGCAAGATAACAAGCTAAGGCTTTATTTATAATATATATTCTTCTTATTTCTTCTGTTGCAAAACTTTTAAATCCATTTGTTGCAAAATCAAGCATTGTTTTTGCCAAATTATACTTTCCCGATTTAAGTAAGTCATAACAAACCGTATTATAATAGTAATCTGCGTCTTTATCTTTTTTCAAAATATTTCTCCAAACAATTATTCCCAATTTTACGCCAACCTCAAACAGTATGTTGTAACACTCAAGAATGTATTGAGGTGTTGCTATCAACTTTTCACCGACTTTTATTTTAGAGATATCCTTTACCCCGACTTTATTACATTCGCTTATATATTGCCTAGAAACTACTCCATTTGTGTGCACGAATAAATTACGTCTTTCTGTTATTTCAATAAACTTGTTATAATTAGGGAAATCCTTAAAAGTTGTACCAAACTTATTTTTAAGCCAATCAAGTTGTTCGCCATGACTAGCTCTTAAAACAGTTTCTGATTCTTTTTCTATCACAAATTCTTTAGCATCTTCAATTGAATCAAACAGAATTATATCATTTATTGTAAATTCTTTTTTACTTTCTTTTAATTTTTCTGGGCAAGTCTTATATATAGCTTTTATTATATTTCCGAGAAAAGCATCATACAAACTAACAAAAGAAACAACTATATTGCAAGGATATAATCTCATTGTTTCTATCGCTTTTTTTGTATTGGTATTTAACCTATCAAAATTTGCATATAACTCAAAAGGTATTTGCAAAGTCGTTTCTTCATTCAAATCTTTCAATCCTTGTTCATTGAAAAACTTATCCAACTTACCAATTTGCATTATTGCATTTGATGATAAAACATTTAGAACAATCGGAACAGAATCTACCAAGGAATTTAGTTGAGTTATATATTGTTCTATTACATCTTCAAAAATATTTTTATTAGTAGTTTCCTCTTTTTGTGATTTATCTTCTTGTTGTGTACTCATCAATACTTCGGTAAATTTTTACCGAAACTTTAAAAATTAAACAACAGAACCGGCAAAGCAGGTTCGAAGACAATAAAGAGGTCATTGAAATGTTGTCAATAAAAGTGGTTAAGCATAGAGCACAAGAACGTGCAAAAAACGGGCTAACATACTGACAATAAACAAGAAAAGTATTGCATAATTCGTTTATTTTTAGTAAATTAGAAGTCTCTAACCTCTTCTGATTATGACT
>SUXT01000109.1 GCA_015060835.1 Bacteroidales bacterium | reverse complement strand
AAAAACTATTCTAAAAAGTTCCTGCCCTTAAAGGGGAGGTGGATTCAAAAACGACAGTTTTTGAAGACGGAGGGGTTTTCCTCGCGTAGTATGGTTTATTGTAGTACGATGGGTTAAGAACCCCCTCTGTTACTTATTTCCACCGACATTGCAATGCAACGTTGCATTTTAGGTAATATATTTGATAATCATAAAAAATAAATGTAGGACCAGATTTTAAAGAACTTTATTAAGAAAGGTATTATGAAACAGATTTTATTGACACTGCTCGTCGCTGTCTTCTTTACAACTGCGCAGGCGCAATATTTCCCCATAGATACGGCAAGGCTAAACAACGCTTACGAAGCGCTGTTGCTCAACCCGCAATCGTACGACAGACAGATGGAGTTTTTCGAAGCATTTCCGAATAATTGGTACGAATACTACGACACATACAGATATTGCGATAAGAAGGATTACGACTTGTCAATGTATGATATTGCTTCAGAGCATGTGCAGGCTTTGGAGAATTGCACTGTCATAAATGATACTCTTTTTTCAAACAGATTGATTGCTCTGTCGGTCGGTGCCACTATTGATGCCGATGCTCCAAACTATTTGCTGATGCTGTTGCATTCTTTTATGAATAGGAAAAGCGATGTTCTTGTATATTCTCTTTCTAAGATAGCAAAAGGTCATCAGATGCAGTTCTGGCAATTCTATTGGTCGTGCATTACCGATAGCGATGATAAAAGAAGTGAATTTAAGAAACTATACGGAAAGTATAGGAGAAAGTACCCCGAAATGATGAAGAGAATGGCTGTAGCCTTTGAGAATTTTCACAATGGAGTAGATTTATCTCTACTTTTAATAATGTTATGAAGGGAAGATAGAGTAGGATGTTCATACGCATAATTAAGGCTGCCGTTATTACAATCGGCAGCCTTAATCGCTATATTTGCACTTTCTCCTTCTGTCGCTACAAACCTACACGAACCTCTCCACGACCTCTTTCAGCTCGGTGAGCGAGCAGGCTCCTGACGAACGCCACTTGATTTCGCCGTTTTTGAAGAGTATAAACGTAGGGATAGATTGTATCGAGTAAGCATCGGCAAGAGAACCATTCTTGTCAACATCTATTTTCAGAATCCTTACCTTCTCACCCATTTCGTTTTTCAGATTTTCGAGTACTGGCTTCATGGAGCGGCAGGGTGCGCACCACTCTGCAAAAAAGTCAACAAGCACAGGAGTGCTCTCTGATATGATTTCTTTGAAATTTGACATAATAGTATCCTTTTTATATGAATTAAGGGCTGATTGCATAATTGCCCCGCCCTTAAATAACATTTATATAATTGTATTTGTTTAGAAGCTGTTTGAATTTTATTTTGGAATTATTTTCCAATAAAATCAAACAGCTTCTTATTATTCCTCTTTAGCGGGAGTGTAACGTGCATTGAGGCCGTTGATAACCTCCTCGGTTATATCAAGCGCCTTGTTTGCAAAGAGAAGATTGTCGCCCACGCGGCTGATGATAAGGTCGTAACCCTTCTCGGCATTGTATGCTTTGAGGAAAGAGTCGATAGAGTCGTGGAGAGTAACATTGTTCTTCTGGCTTTTTGCAGAAAGCTCGCTGATAAGACGCTGCTCAAGTTTGTCGAGCTCTTCCTTTTTCTTCAAGATGCGTGCCTGTTCCTCTTCTGCGCGTTCGCGTGTAGCATAAACATTGTTCTGCAATTTGCGCTCAAAGTCGGCATAATCGGCCTGCAGGGCTTTAGCTTTCTCGCTGAGCTTCATGCGCATATCCTCTTCGCCGCGCAACATCTCCTTGTTGAGAGCTATTGAAAATTCGTATTTGCTCAAAAGTGAATCAATGTCTACAAAAGCAATCTTCAGACCTGCTGAAGCTGTTGTCTCTTTTGACTCTGTAGCTGCCGCGTCGTTTGTAGCGGGCTGCTTGGCGCAATAGCTAAAAAGCAACATTGTGGCAACAGCAAAAAATGCTATTCCGAATAGGTTGTTTCTTTTCATTGTCGTAGTGTCGTTTTTTATGTTATTATTATTTTTTTTCTCTTTCGGGTATTGCGTGAGGATTTTCGCGTCGTGCATCCTTGTCCTGTGTCTCGACGCACTTTATTCCTCTTTGGCGCATGTGCTTGTTTGTTCCAACGTGTATGTTGGGAAATCGGCCGTTCTTCTTTATTATAATGGTTATGGCAAGCAGTACCATGCAAATGGCTACAAATGCCGTTGTAAGTAAAAATACTTTTATCATTGTTCCTTACTTTTGTGGTTGAGAATAAAAAAACATAAATGTTTTGTTCTCTACCAATGTTGTGCTATCTTTACGGATGCAAACAATCATCTTCGCTATACGGATTGCAATGATAGGTGCAAACGAGCGAGTAAAAACTTGTTTTTATTCCCGGCGAGCGCAGCCTATCTTCGCATTAGGTTGCAAAGATACTCTTTTTGCCGTCTTTACAATAGATGATGATTATCAAAAAAGTAAAAATAATGGTTGTAAATGCCGATATTAACTTTTTTTGTAAAAAGAAATATTAGTTGTTAACATATTTATACAATAGAACTTATGAGTAAACACAATTTGGAGCCTAAAGCTCTGTTTGGATTTTTTGATGAAATATGCTCGATTCCTCACCCCTCGAAACATGAGGAGCAAATTTCGGCCTATCTTCAGGAGTTTGGAAAAAAACTCGGATACGAAACTATTGCCGATGAAGCAGGTAATGTGCTTATAAAGAAGCCCGCCTATCCGGGATTCGAAAACTGCAAGACAGTCATTCTGCAAGGCCACATGGACATGGTGTGCGAAAAGCGTCCCGATGTAGAGCACGATTTTTTGAAGGATCCTATAAAGACTTTTGTCGATGGCGAATGGTTGAAGGCCGAAGGTACCACACTTGGTGCCGACAACGGCATCGGCGTTGCCGCTTCTATGGCTGTGCTTGCCGACAAGGAACTGAAACATGGTCCCATAAACTGCCTATTTACAATCGACGAGGAGACCGGATTGACCGGTGCCGAGGTGCTTTCACCCTCGATGCTCGAAGGCGATATTCTCATAAACCTCGACTCTGAGGACGAGGGCGAGGTATTCATCGGATGTGCCGGCGGACTCTGCACATACGCCGACTACAAATTCCTTTGGACACCCATTGCCGGCAACCTCTTCTACTTTAATGTTGAGATTTCAGGACTTACAGGCGGACACTCAGGCGACGACATCAACAAAAATCGTGCCAATGCCAACAAACTGCTTGCACGCTTCCTTAACAAGATGGCAGAGAAGTATGAATTCTATCTCTGCGACATCAGCGGTGGCAATCTGCACAACGCTATCCCCCGCGATGCATCGGCTGTGTTTGCCGTTCCCGAAGAGGACAAAGAGTCTGTTCGCATAGATTTCAACCTCTTTGCAGCCGATGTTCAGGAGGAGTTTGCAGTAACCGAACCTAATGCCAAATTCCTGTTGCAGAGCACCGATCCTCGCGGAAAAGCAATTGATAAGAAGGTTGCAATGGGACTGCTGAAGTCGCTCAATGCAGTCTTCAACGGTGTGTATGCCATGAGTCAGGATGTTCCGGGACTTGTGGAGACATCGAGCAACCTCGCATCAGTAAAGCGAAACAGCGAAAATGTAATCACCGTAACCACCAGCCAGCGAAGCGCCATAGTGTCGGCACGCGAGAATGTATCTCAGGCAGTGGGCGATGCCTTCGAACTTGGCGGAGCAAAAGTTACCCGCAGCGGAGGTTATCCCGGATGGAAACCCAATCCTTCGTCTGAGGTTCTGAAGGTGGCTGCTGATGTCTACCGCGACCTCTTCGGCGCAGAAATCAAGGTAAAGGCAATACACGCCGGTCTCGAATGTGGTCTTTTCCTCGAAAAGGCTCCCCGTCTGGATATGATATCTTTCGGTCCCACAATGCGCGGCGTACACTCTCCCGACGAGAAACTGAACATTCCATCTGTGGATAAATTCTGGAAACACCTCGTAGCGCTCCTTGAGAATATTCCACAGAAATAATAAAACGGACTTTTCTCCGTTCATAGAATAGCAACAGGCCTGATATGAACAAGATAATATATCAAATATTCATAATATTCACACTGTCGGTATTCGTCGTTGCCTGCAACGACGATACCGATTTTTCGTCGAATCCGGCCGACAGACTCACTTTTTCGAGCGACACAATCTCGTTCGACACCCTCTTTGCCGAGACTACATCCTCAACAACAATGTTCCTTGTGCACAACCGTGGCGGCTCGTCGCTCAGGGTAAGCAGCGTGGAACTCGGCGGTGGCGCCGATTCCCCTTTCCGCGTAAATGTCGACGGACAGCATGGCAACAACATACACTCTGTGGAGGTACGCGAAAAGGACAGCATCTTTGTATTTGTGGATGTCAACCTCGACCGTAACAACGGCGATATACCATTTACCGTACGCGATTCGCTTATTTTCACCCTTGAGAGTGGTGTCAGACAGCAAGTGCAACTGATTGCCTGCGGGCGTAATGCCACCCGCTTGTATGCCCCCATAGTGTCAAGCGATACAATCTTTTCCGCAGGAGCATATATAATATACGACAGCCTTACTGTGGCCGAGGGCGCACACTTGACGCTCCCCGCCGGATGTGAACTCTATTTCCACAGTCGCTCAGGCATCAATGTCTACGGCACTCTTGTAGCGCAAGGTACCAAAAACCAACCGGTGAAATTCCGCGGAGATCGCACTGACAACCTCTTCGACTACCTCCCCTACGACCGCGTGCCGGGGCAGTGGAGAGGAATAACCTTCCATCCGTCGAGCAACGGAAATATCTTTGACTGGTGCGACATCCACAGTGCCGACTATGGAATATACATAATGTCGGGCGACACAGCCGCGCAGCGTCTCACCCTTACAAACTCCTCCGTATGTAACTTTTCGGGTGATGCACTCTCGACGGAAAATGCCCGCATAGATGCAAGCAACACCCTTATAGCCAATGCCGGAGGCAACTGTGTGAAGATAGTCGGCGGAAGCGTACGCTTCGTGCACTGCACAATAGCCAACTTCTATGTGTGGAAGCAGAGAGATACAGCCCTTGCGCTGCACAACACCCTCGAAGGAGTGCCTGCCCCATTGCGCGAGGCTCTGTTTGCCAACTGCATAATCACAGGCTCCAAGAACGACGAAATAATGGGCTATCTCTACGAATTCGGCGATACCCTTCCTGGTGTCTCCACGTACAAATTCGTCTCCTCGTTGCTGAACACTGTCCCTGTCGATGATGATGAAAATTTTGTAAACATCGTTTGGGACAAAAAAGATACTATCCCGTTTGCTAAAGAGCATTTCCTGATGATAGACAACAGTATATACAAATACGACTTTCATCTTGACTCAATCTCCTCGGCTCGCGGCATTGCCGACAAGGAATATACGCAAAAGTATCCTCTCGATGCAGACAGCATTGCTCGTCCGACAGATTCTGCCGATGCAGGGTGCTACGAATATCGTTCGCAAGAGGAGAAAGAATAACTCCTATGTTGCAGATTAACACTCCGCTGTACAATAAAAAATGTGCAGCGGATTGTTTTTTGCATAAAATTAAATGCCTTTTAACAGTTTATTTGTACTTTTGCAGCCTAAATAAATATAATCAATATGCCCGAATTATCAGAAAGAGCAATACTTATGCCCTCGTCTCCCATCAGACGACTGGCGCCGTTGGCAACAGCCGCAAAGGAGCGTGGCATACACGTATATCACCTAAACATAGGACAGCCCGACCTCGACTCACCTGAGGCTGCACTCGAAGCAATCAGAAAATTCGACAGCAAGATACTCGAATACAGTCCAAGCGACGGATTCCTCTCGTTGCGCGAAAAACTCGTAGGCTACTACGACCAATATCAGATAAAACTTAAGCCCGAAGACATTATTGTAACCTCCGGAGGTTCCGAAGCAGTGCTCTTCGCCTTTATGTCGTGTCTTAATCCCGGCGACGAAATTATCGTTCCCGAACCTGCATACGCCAACTATATGGCATTTGCAATATCCGCCGGTGCAGTGATACGCCCCATTCGCTCCACCATCGAAGAGTCGTTTGCACTCCCCCCGATGGAGAATTTTGAAAAACTTATCAACGAGCGCACACGAGGCATACTCATCTGTAACCCCAACAACCCCACAGGCTACCTCTACACCCGCAAGGAGATGAACAGCATACGCGACCTTGTGAAAAAGCACAACCTCTTCCTCTTCTCCGACGAGGTCTACCGCGAATTTATCTACACCGGCTCGCCATATATCTCTGCCTGCCATCTTGAGGGAATCGAAGAGAATGTGGTGCTTATCGACTCTGTATCAAAAAGATATTCAGAATGTGGCATAAGAATAGGTGCACTTATTACCAAGAACAAAGCATTGCGCGAGGCAGTAATGAAATTCTGTCAGGCACGCCTCAGTCCCCCGCTGTTGGGACAGGTGGTGGCTGAAGCGTCAATCGATTCTCCTCGTTCCTATGCCATAAACACATACGAAAAATATATCGAGCGCCGCAATTGCCTTATCGACGAACTTAATAAACTACCCGGCGTATATTCCCCCATCCCTATGGGTGCATTCTACACAGTGGCTCGCCTGCCCATTGACGATAGCGACAGATTCTGCGAATGGTGTCTCTCCGAATTCCAATATGAAGGCGAGACAGTAATGCTTGCTCCGGCGTCGGGATTCTACTCCGAAAAGGGACACGGTGCCAACGAAGTGCGCATCGCATATGTGCTCGACAAGGCACAGCTCAAACGGGCAATCTTCATCCTCGGTAAAGCGCTGGAACAGTACCCCTACCGCACGAACAAATAACAGGCTGTTGACAAAAATTGATGGTGGCGAGCAATGTATATTATGCTCGCCACCATTTATTATACTTGCAACTCTCTCAAACTTGTCAGAGAATCATTTGTCGTTAATCATCGGGATAATAATCTTCTCGGAAACCTCCATGCGGTATCCGCCATCGCAGCGCTTCATCTTCATGGGAGCAATAAGCGTCTGCCGCGGAGCAACTTTGTTGTGGCTGTTGTGTGCATAACAACCATTAAATGTACCTATGCGTGAAATTTCCATCCAATATCTCTTTTATCCTATTCATGTATGAAATATTACCTTGATAGAGTGCGAAGGTACACAATTTTATTGGGTGTCTCATAAATTGTTCCTATTTTTGCATAGGTAACTTTATCGCTAAAAATCAATTATGGCAAAGATTACAGTTCAGAATACCAATGTAACCGTAATATCGGTAAATGAAAATGATTATATATCATTGACAGATATAGCAAAGTATAAGAGTGATGACCCGACAGCGGTTATTGGTAATTGGATGCGTAATCGAAATACCATTGAATACTTGGGGATTTGGGAAAGTTTGTATAACCCTCAATTCAACCCCCTCGAATTCGAGGGGTTTAAAAAGGAGGCCGGATTAAACGCCTTTACGCTTTCTCCGCAAAAGTGGATAAATGCCACCAATGCTATAGGTATAATCTCTAAGTCAGGAAGATATGGTGGAACTTATGCTCATAAGGATATTGCGTTCAAGTTTGCAAGTTGGATTTCTGTTGAATTTGAATTATATATTGTTAAGGAGTTCCAGAGACTTAAACATGAAGAACAGAAATTGATCGGATGGACAGCTAAAAGAGAACTATCCAAAATCAATTATCATATACATACAGATGCGATAAAGCAGAATCTTGTTCCTGCCGAAGTTACTGCATTACAGGCAAGCATTATTTATGCCAATGAGGCGGATGTGTTGAATGTTGCAATGTTTGGTATGACTGCAAAGCAGTGGAGAGAAGCAAATCCTAATTTGAAAGGCAATATTCGGGATTATGCAACAATAAATGAACTTATTTGCCTCTCTAATATGGAGAGTTTGAATGCTGTTTTTATTGATGAAGGACTTTCTCAGGGTGAAAGACTAATAAAACTAAATCAAATAGCAATTCAGCAAATGAAAGTTTTAGAAGAGGTTGAGAATAGACGATTATTGAAATAAGACAAGTAATAAGAATTATTAGTGTCCGGTAAATTTTTATTCTGCTTATGTTTTGAACTCCTCCGTCTTCAAAAACTGTGTTTTTGAATCCACCTCCTCTTCAAGAGGAGGAATGTAAATTTCTGAATATTAAGAATGTATGATATTCTCCCTC
>SUXT01000108.1 GCA_015060835.1 Bacteroidales bacterium | reverse complement strand
TGGCGATGAACTTCGGACCGCTCAACCGTGATGGCGGAGAGCGTCGCTTGAATGTCGCCGTTTCGCGTGCAAGATACGAAATGAAGGTATTCTCATCGCTCAAAGCCGAAGATATTGACCTCTATCGTTCAAATGCAAAGGGCGTGCAGTATCTCAAATCGTTCCTTGAATATGCCGAGCGAGGTAAGGTTGCACTGATGCATATGGAGTATGGAGTGAAGAAGAAAGCCAAGGATGCATTTGTAGAATCAGTTGCAAAGGCATTGCAAGGAAAAGGCTATGCTGTAAATACAAATATCGGTTCTTCGGAATATCGTGTTGATATTGGTATTATTGATCCGGAAAACCCAGACCGCTACTTGTTGGGATTGCTCTGCGATGGATATAACTATGTGGCCTCTCACACTGCCCACGACCGTGATGTAACCACGCCTGCAGTACTCTCGCTACTCGGCTGGCGTACATATAACATCTGGTCGGTTGAATGGTGGGATACTCCAGAACACGTGCTTAATGGTATTATCCGAGAGATTGAGCGAGCAAAGACAAAAGAGAATACCGAGGATAATGCGGAGGATATCGTTGATGAAGATGTTGGAGATTCGGAGCAAGCGGAAGTTGTTGACAAGAATGAGATTATTGTGCCCAACTCTAACGCGAAGGAGTATATTACAAGCAATTTACCAATTCGTTTTGCAGATTCTGCAATGTTCTCGCAGGGCTACTATACCGACTCCGTTGTAGAGGACATACGTACCATTTTGGCCGCCGAGGCTCCCATTAGTCGCCGACTGCTAATCAAGCGACTAATCAATAACTATGGAATCAGCCGTAACGGTGTCCGCATCAATACCTACCTGACCGAAGTCTTTGAGGATATGGGATTGGTTACAAGTGGCACAGAAGATATTTTCTACTGGAAAGATAAGGATCAACTTGATAATTATTCTGGTTATCGCTTGGCATCAGAACGCGAAGCATTGGATATATCCCCTGAGGAGGTTGCACAGGCAATCTTGCAAGTGCTAAAAGAGCAATTTGCCATTGACGAAGAGGGCCTCATCAGCGAAACCGCTCGTATGTTTGGTTATGCCAGCGTAAGAGACAATGTCCTTGCATCGATGAAGCGAGGAATAGAGTATGCACTCAAAAACAGTATAATACAACTTGATGGAGGACGATACAAAATATCGTAAGTAGACAATGAAACTAGAACTTGAGGATTTCAGGCACGGCAAATATAAGTACGAGCCAAAGCCAGGCGAACTTCGTTTGGTGAAGGATAACAATATGTGGGGATATGTGGATGATGAGGGCAATGTCGTAATCCCCGGGCAATTCCATATCGCTGATGAGTTCAATTCGCGAGATTATGCCGTAGTTATGAAAGACGGGTACTATGGTGTAATCAATAAAAAAGGCGAAACAATAGTCCCTTTCGAGTATCATAATGTGCTGTGTAGGATGGGTAAAGAACCCCCTCCAAACTTTGTTACTATTTTCAAAAAGCATTTGTAATATATTCCTCCTCTTCAAGAGGAGGTGTCTTCAAAAAACTTCGTTTTTTGAAGACGGAGGAGTTCTCTTCTCATCGCATGCTTTTTTGCTCTACGATAGATTTATAATGCGCCAACATCAATTCATCCAATTGGCCCCAACCTAACAAACAATTGTCGATACCGCAAAAATAGTTCTTTTACCAGATTCACAATAGGTTAAGCGCATCACAGATGCTTATACTCAATCCTTCGCGTTGCAAACGCTAAGGGACAGGCTAATGCGTGTATGTAAGATTTGGCAGTCGCGAGTGCCAAATCTCTGTTCATCAGCATTTATAATGTGCCAACATCAATTCATCCAATTAGCCCCAACCTAACAAAAATTGTCGATACCGCAAAAGATAGTTCTTTTACCAGATTGACAATAGGTTTAGCGCATCACAGATGCTTATACTCGAATCTTCGCGTTGCAAACGCGAAGGGACAGGCAACTTTATGGGTATTAAGGCAACCCCGCAACATCAATACTCCACCCTATCCTCAGCCTCGCGCCATGCATCGAAACTACTCATTGCTTCGTCAGATAGCAGTTTCTCTACAGGTTTCATGCGGCCCTCCATAGGCAGGGCAAGTTCGTCGTATATCATCGAGTCGTCAAAGCCCGCATCGGCTGCATCTTTTTTACTGCAACCATAATAGATTTTGTCGAGGTGCGCCCAATAGATAGCGCCAAGACACATAGGGCATGGTTCACATGAGGTAAAAATTTCACATCCCGACAGGTCGAATGTACCCAATTCTGCACACGCGGCACGTATGGCGCTAACCTCTGCATGGGCAGTTGGGTCGTTATTCGCCGTCACCCTGTTGACACCAACGGATACTATTTCACCCTTCTTTGCAATTACGGCACCGAAAGGACCACCTCCGTTTTTCACATTTTCAACCGCTGCTTCTATTGCAACGCGCATCAATTCTTCGTTACTCATAACTTAAGGTTTTTAGAAACCGAAATATGTGCGCAAATATAGAATTATTTTCTAATAAAATTCAAACAGCTTCTTAGTTTTTCAATCTTCAAATTTTCGTGTACGATAAACAGTGTGCAGCACCTCTTTTTTCTCCTCGCAACCATTGACTGTTCCGAATATAGTCAGTTTAGGCAGAGCACCTTTGATTATCTTCACATCGCGGTAGCTTTTAAGTGAAAGTGCAAAATCTCCTTCGAATGATTTTTCAGGATTGTTGCCACCAACAATCTCAACCTGCCAGCCGGGGATGGAATTTGTCTCCACCTGCACATTCCCGGCATTGCTGCAACGACTGAGATCTATCCACATCTGCTGCAAAGCAGTGTCTACCACGCAGTAGAGTTCGGTAGTACCGACCGTGCGTGCCACTATCTTTATCTGCGAGACAAAGGCGGGGGTAGTTATATATTCCACCCATTCGTCGCGGGGCATCAACTGCCATATTACCTTGTCGTCAAGTTCGGTACATTCGCTCACGAAAGGCACTACCGAGTCGCTTGTCACTGAGGGTATATGGTGCCAAAGTATGCGTGTGCACTTTTTGCTGTATGTGTAGTTGTCAGCCTGCATAAAATAGTCCTTCAAGGCCTTTAATTCAGGGGATTTTGCCAAGCCGCGCAGCTTTTCGACAAAATCGGTAAGTTCCTCCATTGTAGTCTGCGAACCGCTTATATATTGGTAAGGCGCTGTGCTGTTGAACGAGGATGTAAAGCGGTCAACCTTTACATAAACAAAGATTGCTGCAAAGATTATCAACAGAATGACAATCACTCCTGCCACTTTACCGCTCTTAGTAGCGGTTTTCCCATTCCTGCGCATCACAAAATATATTACTACAATGAGCAAAATGACAATTATCAACACACCAAGCATAGTGTTGAACAGAGTACCGAACGGCAACAGATACTCTCCCGACACAGTATCAGGGACACCTGCCATACTGAAAAGGTTGAACAGCACCGGCTCTGCAATATTTGCGAACAGTATCAGGAACAAAATTATCGGCAACAGTATGAACAGCGCAAGGGAAATCAGGCAACCGCTAAGGCAACCTTTGTTGTCGGTGGCGCCTGCGTTGTTGAGAACCTCTGCCGTAGAACGCTCATATTCGCGTCGCCATGCATCCTCGCGGCTCTCTCCGGGCTGTGGCTTTATTTCGCGCATGCGCATACGGTCGGTTACACTTTTTGCGTAAGGCAACGCCAACCAAGCTATCAGGTATACGATTGGCACTATAATCTCCAGCACAAAGAGAGTGAGAAGGATAGCCGCCACGCGCAGCAGCCACACATTTATGCCACTGTATGCTGCAAGCCCGCTGAAGACTCCGCCCAGCAAGCTGTTGTGCGTATCGCGAAAGAGTCTCCTTCCGAGCAGCATTGCATCGCGCCACGGCTCGCGACCGTCGGACGCGGGTGTATCCTGTGAAGAGGGCGTCTCTTTATCATCTGCATGCTTTTCTTCAACATCCGCTATCGAATCGGGGCGCCCCATACGCTCGGTAAACTCGGCTACCATCGCATAGTCAATGATACGTGCGCGGCCGTCATGCATACGCTCTTCGCACAGTTCGCCAAGGCGCAGCTCAATGTCGGCGACAATCTCTTCGCCCTCTTCGTTATCCTTGAAATTGGCACGCAACGACTCTATATATTCATTCAACAGTTCGTAGGCGTCATCATCTATATTGAAAATTCTGCCACCAAGATTTATTTCTATCGACTTTTTCATAATGCTGTTTATAACGGATTACTTTTTTCTCTTATCTGCGCAATGCTCTCGGCCAGACGGCTGTAATATTCGTCGAGCAGTGCAAGCGCCTCCCTGCCCGACTCTGTCAGTTTGTAGTATTTGCGTGGCGGCCCTACGGCACTCTCCTGCCACTCGTAGTCGAGCATACCCTCTTTCTTCAGACGGCTGAGCAGAGGATAGAGCGTGCCTTCGACAACTATCAGGTTCGACTCTTCCAATTCCTCTATTATATCTGAGCTATAATAAGGTTTCTCTTTTAAAAGGAGCATTATGCTGTATTCGAGCATCCCCTTTCTCATTTGTGATTTTACATTCTCGGCGTACATAGTATTGACAACTTTGGCGCAAATATACAATAAAACATAGTACCTTGCAATACATAGTACCATATTTTTTACTTCATTCTGCAAGAACTTACTTCCGCCAATTTTCGTTTTTATTGGGAAGAGAAAAAGAGAACGGGCAGAAACCCGCAGATTATTAACCTAAAAAACAGATTGAAAATGAAACGAATAGTCTTTTTATCGGTGCTTGCAAGCGCTATCTTCACACTTACGGCAAAGGCACAGACAATTATCCCCGATGGCTACACAGCCACACACAGCGACAGCAGCTGGAACATCATGCTCAATTACTATATTGACGACATTCCCGGTGACAAACAGTTGGAAATGCAATGCTGCATCTGCTGCGCCGACACCTGCATCATGGATACCACACGTTGCTTTCAGGGTAAGAAGTTCCGCAAGAAGGCTGCCCGCACAAACGGCTATATGCCCGTTACAAGCCGATTGGGGATGCAACGTTGCACGCTTGTAATCCCCGAATCGATGGTAGGCGACAGCATCATGAGCATAACCACCTACACGCTCACTGACAACGATGGAATCATCACCGAAACAGATTCATCATATATATACCTGCCTGCCGTTTCACCGCTCAGTTGCCACCGAGTCAACGACACCGAGAGCAACGCCGACCGCATCTCGTATCGCCATCGATGCATACTCCCAATGGCTTACTACGAACCACTCACCATAAACAGCATCCCGCCCTACAGCGAGAGCCGGTACGCTGTAAACTTCCGCCCTGCAAATTATCTGTTGGAGAACAGTTATATGCAGAACAGCACTCTGATAGACACACTCGCCAATCTGATAGCAGCGATGACTGCCGATTCACTTGCACAGATCGAAGTTGTGCAACTTGTGGGCTACACGGCGCCAAACGAGAAACAGCAGGGATTGGGCATGAAACGCGCCACCTCTCTACGCGACAAACTAAAGTATTACTGCAATCTGCCCGACTCGGTATTCGAGGTGCTCGATGGCGGCAGAAACTGGGAACTTATATACGAATCCATGAGCGGCAGTAATATTGCCGGTGGAGACTCTATGGTAACCATTTTGCGTGCCGAAAAATCTCCTGCACGCAGGGAGACACTCATCAGCGGCAATCTGAGCAACGACATGTTGCGCAAGCTGGGCGAGAACGCTCTCAACAGCCACCGCCAAGCCTGCTGTGCACGCATATATTACCGCAACACCCCTGACACCATTGCCCCCAAGCTCAACAGGATTGTGAATGAGCTTGCCACCAACGAGACGCCCGACTACGCTGCGATGCTCGACGAACTGCAACAATACAGCGACGATGCCCGCGCACTGAACCTGATGGGAGTGATTGAGTATCGCCGCCATAAGCGTGGTGCTGCCAAAAAAGCCTTTACAGAGGCTGCCATGATGGGTGACGAGCAGGCCATGACCAATCTTATGATTATATCAAGATGAGGTATTAACGCGGGATAAGGGGCTGTTTGAATTTTGCAAAATTCAAACAGCCCCTTAAAATATACACCATTGGTTATCATCGCATTACCCCCCCAAAAAAAACAGTGTAATTATTTGAAATATTATAAAATGTTTTGCTAATTTTGTGCAAACAACACATTGAAGGCAGCCTTTAATGATATTCTGACTACTCGTCGATTTTAAAATGAATTTATAGAACTACCCTTAAACATGAGAAAGACAATTTTATTAACGTTTGTATTGTTAACTTTTTTCGGATGTAAAGAAGAGTTCGACCCTTACCATTGTATATATATAAAAAACAAGAGCAATAACACCATATACTATTACTGCAACCTTGTATCATACCCGGATACTGTTGCAAAAACATTTAGTGTTAACATATTGAAGCCTGAGTATAATTATGACATAGCACCCTCAAAAAAAAGTCTTGGCCGTTGCTTAGAAGAATACAATGACACAATAATGATATATATTTACAATAATGAGACCCTAAAAAAACACACGCTACAAGAAATCTATGAAAATCATATGGTTGCGGCCAGATACGATTTAAGTATTGACGATATTAGAAACTTGAATTACAAAATTCCATATCCCCCAACTGAAGATATGAGCGAAATGAAAATATATATCCCTAAATAAAAGAGACAATAATCATGAAAAAACATATTATAAGAATTGTAATGGCACTTCTTGTCATATACACGTTCTCATTTACGACATGCGATTATGAAGAACCGATATGGAAGTATGAATTTACCAACAATAGCAACAGGGGCATCATTATTAACCTTTCTAACTTTTACCCCGACACCACTCCTCGATTCGAACATAGAGAACAAGAAATAAATGATAAAGAGCATTATAATAAAAGATATGTTGCACCAAACAGCACAAATGACACCATTCTATTCGGGATAGATGTACCATCAAGTACATTCTATTGGAATTCGGATACTGTTTCGTGTTTTATCATAGACGAAAAAGTGTATAATGAGAATGGTCTTTTCAAAGTGCAGTTATACTATTTGGTAAAGCAGCGCTACGACCTTAGCGAAGATGATATGAAGTATCTCGACTATAAGCTAACCTACCCACCCTCGCCCAAAATGCGCGGAATGAAAATGTACCCGCCATACGAAGAGGCGATAAAAGTGAAATAAACAATAAACTGTAAAAACGCAACAATAAGCAAAAAAATAAGACTGCACTAAAGGCTAATTGACGAATATCCGAACTGCAAGCGAGGTCGAAGAACTTATACATTCGACCTCTTCTTATGCAAGTTCAAATGGATTATTTTTCAATAAAATTTTATCTGTGTCCGGTAAACATATTTAAGTCGTTTAAAATTCGATAATTAAGTAGCTACAAGCCCCCATTCTTCATTAAGACAAAGTTAACTCAATGATTGGAACTCCCTCGCCCTGAGGGCACTCCCTCTTCAATAGCTAATCTTTGGACACATTTTTTAGCTTTTATACCTTTGCTAATCTCTTTACATACTAAAACACTGTCCCTCTTGAAGAGGGACGAGAACTTTTTTCAAGAAAAAAGTTCGGAGGGAGTTCTAAATTCTATCGTAGAGCAAAAAAGCATGCGATGAGAAGAGAACTCCTCCGTCTTCAAAAAACTTCGTTTTTCGAAGCCACCTCCTCTTCAAGAGGAGGAATATATTACAAATGCTTTTTGAAAATAGTAACAAAGTTCGGAGGGGGGGGTATTTACCCATCCTACAGCAATACCCCCTGCTACGCGAGGAAAACCCCTCCGTCTTCAATCGCTAATCGCGCTTGAATCCACCTCCCCTTTAAGGGCAGGAACTTTATTCAATAAGCTATTTTGCAGATATTTAGAAATATAGCAAATGCCGATTTAAAATAAATGTGTCCAAAGATTAGCTTATCCAAGAGGGAGAAAACATTAGCAGAATAAAAATTTACCGGACAGCAATATAAAAAAATCTATTAGCGTCCGGTAAACGTATTTAAGTCGTTTAAAATTTAATATTTAAGTAACTACAAGCCCCAATTCATTATTAAGATAAATTTAAGTCAATGATTGGAGCTCCCTCGCCCTGCTAAGCCTCACGAGCTCGGCACTCCTTCTATATAACAAAATGCTAAACCGCTGTGCTATAGAGTTTTTCGTTAAGCATATTCAATGTTCTTTTTTGTTATTTTCTATTCATTTTGAGGCGCGGCAATTCGGTAC
>SUXT01000107.1 GCA_015060835.1 Bacteroidales bacterium | reverse complement strand
CATATTCAATGTTCTTTTTTGTTATTTTCTATTCATTTTGAGGCGCGGCAATTCGGTACTTAGGAAAGCTAAAGCTTTCGTCGTCGCAAACATTGCTTATTACGCAATGTCCCCTTTAAGGGCAGGAACTTTTTAGAATAGTTTTTTATCCATTGAAGGATGGGGTTGTACTTTTTAGGATATCGCATAATCATTTAAAAATATAATGGCGTGCGCTTGAATCAAGTGCACGCCATTATATTGTGAACTGTCTTTTTCTTATTTAAGAGCGAATGTCTCATCGCCTTCTGCATCGAATGAATATATTTTGTCCTCGCGAAGCAACCAACCGAGACCTAAATAGAGTTCTTTCTCTTTCAACTTTGCAGCAGTTTTGATTTCTTTAAGGGTCATACCTTCTGAACCGTTAAGCGCATTCCAGATGCGACCTGCGATTTCTCCAGCCTTTTCTGTCATCATAATTTTGATAATTTAATTTTAATGTTTTGATTTTCGGGCGCAAAGGTACTGCATCTATTTCATATAACAGTTTTTTGCGCTTAAAATTAAACAATATTTAACTAAATTTTGGGGTAAATATTGGTAATTTGACTAAATGTTTACAATTGAATCACTTTTAGGCTGTTAAATTTTATCCTTTGTGAAAATGTGAGATAGAAAATGTTCTATAGGGAGGTTCAATGATCGGATTACTCTTCGAATTTTTTTCCACTGAGGTATTCCTCCCAAATCCGTGCGGCTTCTTCGACCATTTTCACACAAGGGCGCTTTTTGAAGTATTCGGCTGTGCGTGCTTCGGGAGTGGGTGGAGTGGGGGCTTCTTTGGCTAAACCTAAAAGTTCTGCACAGATAGTTGAACCGTTGCGGCGTTTAAACTCAGCTGCAAGCATCTGTACGGTTTTGTAGTTGTTCTCTTTTCCTGCGTGGTCTTTGCCCTCTGTGCTTCCGGTCTCAAGGCCGGCGAGCATGAAGAGTCCGCAGGCTGCTCCGCAGGTGCGGCGCATGCGTCCTATGCCGCCTCCGAATGACGAGGCCATCTTGAGTGCCTGTTCGCGTGTGAAACCGTAATCCTCGGCATATGCGGCTACAACTGCTTGTGAACAGTTGTAGCCTTCTTTGAATAGCGATACGGCTTTTTCTATTTTGCTTTCCATGATGTCGATATTTATTAGGTGGTCAATTATTGGTTTTTGTTCTTTACTTCTTGCAGAACCTTTCGTGATGCGTGGTTAGTCTATCAATCCGCGGCTCCTGAGCAGTGCTTGTGGATTGGGATCTGCGCCACGGAACTTGCGGTACTGTGTCATGGGGTCTTCGCTGCCGCCCATTTCCAGAAGGTGCTGGAATGCTTTTGCTGTTGTAGCGTCGAATATTCCTCGCTCCTTGAAGAGCTCGAATGCATCGGCATCGAGTACTTCAGCCCATAGGTATGCGTAGTAGCCAACGGAATAGCCGCTGTTGAATATGTGCGCGAAGTTGCAGGTGCGGTAACGGTATTCTATTTGGGGCATGAAGCCAATCTCTTCGCGCAGCTGTTTCTCAAATTCGTTGCAGTCGAAGTCGGTGTAGTCTGTGAGGCTGTGCATTTTCATGTCGAGCAGTGCTGCTGCTACAAGTTCGGTTGTTTCGAAGCCCGAATTGAAGTGCGATGCTCTTTTTATCTTCTCTATCAATGCATCGGGGATTGTTTCGCCTGTCTTGTAGTGCTTTGCGTATCTCTTGAGCACTTCGGGCTCCATTGCCCAATGTTCGTATATCTGTGAGAAGAGTTCCACAAAGTCGTGCTTCACGTTTGTGCCGCTTACCGAGGGGTAGTGTGCTTTTGTCATCATGCCGTGCAGTGCGTGGCCGAATTCATGGAAGAGGGTGAGTGTCTCGTCTATGTTGAGCAGTGAGGGGGTGTCGCCCGATGCGGGGGTGAAGTTGCATACGTTCACTATCATGGGGCGTACGTTGTACTCGCCCAACTCCAGCTGGTTGACAAAGTTTGTCATCCATGCTCCTGAACGTTTCGACTTTCTGGGGAAGTAGTCGCCGTAGAATATTCCGAGATGTTTTTTCTCTTCGTCGAGCACTTGGAAAACTTTTACGCTGTCGTTGTAGATGGGAATATCGGTACGGGGTACGAAACTGAGACCAAAGAGCTTGGTTGCACATTCGAATGCTCCGTCGCGCACGTTCTCCAACCGGAAGTAGGGCTTTATTTCATTCTCGTCGAGCGAGTATTTTGCTTTGCGCAGTTTTTCGGTGTAGTACATCCAATCCCAACCTTCGAGTTTGAAGTTGCCGCCTTCGCTGTCAATCATCTTTTGCAGTTCGGCAGCCTCTTGCTTTGCGCGTTTGATGGCTGCTTCCCAGATTGCTTCCATCAGTTTGGTGGCAGCTTCGGGTGTCTTGGCCATCTTCACATCCATCTTGAAGTCGGCATAGGTGTCGAAGCCGAGCATGGTTGCTTTCTGCTGGCGCAATTTGAGTATTTGGCGTATTGTGCTGACGTTGTTGAACTGGTTGGGGTTGTTGCCGCGATTGTAGTAGGCTTTGTATATCTTCTCGCGCAGTGAGCGATTGTCGGCATATTGCAGGAAGGGGATGCAACTGGGTTTGTCGAGTGTGAAGAGCCAGCCTTCTACATTCGCCTCCTTTGCTGCTTCTTTTGCTGACTGACGTACGCTCTCGGGGAGTCCTGAGAGTTCTTTCTCATTGGTTATTATCATTTGGAACTCCTTTGAGTCGGCGAGCAGGTTGCTGCCGAATTTTATTGATTCGAGTCCCAACTGGGTATTTATGTCAAGCAACAGCCTTTTCTCTTTCTTGTCGAGCAGTGCTCCGCCGCGTACAAACTCCTTGTAGTAGTTTTCGAGCACTATCGACTGCTCTTCGGTGAGACCGAGGTTGGCGCGGTTGTCATACAGTGTGCGTATGCGGTTGAATAGTGTGTCATTCATGTAGATGTATCCGCTTAGCTCGGTGAGCTTCGGGGATATGTTGTTCTCTATTGAGAGCATTTCGTCGTTGGAGTCGCTCTCGTTGAGGGTGAAGAAGATGCTGCTTACTTTGTCGAGCAGGCGTCCGCTCAGTTCGAGTGCGTCAATGGTGTTTGCGTATGTGGGCGCATCTGTACACTCTATTATTTTCTTTATTTCGGCTCTCTTTTCGGCTATTGCCTGTTCGAATGCGGGCATATAGTCCGAGGTCTTGTAGAGGCTGAAGTCGGGTGCCCCGAATGGTGCACTGCTTTCGGCGCATAGAGGGTTGATGCTCTTTTCCGTTTCTTTGCTGTCGGCTTTCTTGCCGCAGGATGTGATTGCAAGCATGGTTGTGAGAATGAGGATTGAATATACAATTTTGTTTTTCATGGTGGATAGTGTTTTTCTGTTGCAAACTTACGAAAAAAATAGCAGATATGCTTACATAATGTGCTGCTTCTAAAAAAAACAGCCGCAGAAGTTTGTGTTTCTGCGGCTGATTGTTCAAGTGATGCGATTTATTCTTTTCCGTCTTTGGTAAGAATCCATCCTCCTGTTTGCTTTGCAGGTTTTGACAATGTGTAATCACTGCTGCTGTATGCATTGAGCGTACCGCCTGTTACTGTAATGTCGGCAGTGGTGTATATTGTCTTGTCGTATGATTTTGCGAGCAGGATTCCGCCATTCTGTGTGTAGGCGAGGGCGTTGATGGCGCGTGTCTTCTTGTCATCGCTGCCTGCATTGTAGTTCTTGCCGATGGAGAGCAGGGTGGTGGTGCCGCCGTCGACAATAACATAGCCGTCGCTGTTTATGGCTTTTGCGCCTTCACCTGTGCAACTGATGTTGATTGTGCCATCGGTGATGGTGCAGTTGCCGGTTGTCTTGATGCCTGCGGTCGATGAACTGTCGCTGCTGATTGTACCTTCGGCAATGGCTGTGAGCTTGCCGCCGGTGAAGATGAAGTCTTTCTCGCAGTTTACTCCTTTTGAACCGTTGCCTTTGGTCATTGTCTGCACTATGCCGCCGGTCTGTGTGTAGTTGGCATTTGACTTGATGGCCATTCCTTTCTCACCTGTGGTGTTCACTCTTACGAATCCTCCGCGGATGGTTATCGAGGGGTCGATGGTGGAATCTGTCATTTCCTCGTATGAGGTTGTCACTCCGTCGTCCACTGTGTTGACGGTGATGTTGCCGGCTTCGATAAGGACGTTGCCTTTACCGCAGTCGATGCCGTCGCCTGTGGCGTTGATGGTTATCGTGGGCGCTGAGGCTGCCATTCGTCCTACACGGAAGATATCGTTGGTGTTGAAGCCGTCTTTGGCTGCTGCGAGGATGTTGATGTTTCCGCTGCGTATGCGTATGTAGTCGTCGCTGCATATCGCGTGTCCGCCGTAGCTCTTTACGTTGAGTGTTCCGGTGCCGCTGAAGATTAACTGGCCTTCGCTGAAGAGTGTTCCTTTCTGGTCTTCGGGCTCGCCGTTGTTGTAGGGTGCCTCGGCGTATGTCTCACCGTCGCAGAGGGTGTTTGTCTTGTTTGCTGCAAGTGTTACGTAGACGGTCTTTCCGCTCTGAATGTTTATTGCAGGGCCTTTGGGATTGGTCAGGTTTACACCGAGCATTGCCAGCTGGAACTTCTTCTCGCTATAGATTTTGAGCGAGCCGTTGCTGCTGGTTCCCTGTATGCGATAGACCATTTTGCTGCGTGATGAGTTTATCATCAGATGGGTTTTGTCTACTATGGTGTAGCTTACCTGGTCGATGATGTCGGGACTAACCGTTACACTTGTCTCGGTGTATGTGATGGTTACGATTTTCGAGGGGCTGTAGTTCTCGATAAAGTCGCCCGATTCGTCTACAAGTTCATCGGTGATGATTGTCTCTACTATTTCGTTGTAGCTGTTCTTGTCGTTCTCGTCGAAGGCTACATTGAAATTCCCGTTGTATGTCAGCTCGGTAGCTCCTGCGGGTTGCACGAGACTGATGCTGTCAACCTTGCTTGTGGCAAATTGGCTTGTTGTGCCGTCAGTCAGTTTTATTGCTACAAGTTTCTGGTCGGCATCAAATTCCATCTGGTGAGTGTCGGCGATGGTCAGTGCCTGATATGTGCCGTTATTGAGGGCTACGTAGTATTTGTCCTGCGCCTGTACCTGTAGGAATGAGACGAGGCACAGCAGTGTTATGATTCCTTTTCTCATTTCTTTATCAATTTAACGGTTTGTCTGTTGGCGCGGAGCAGGTATATACCTTTGGGCAGGTTGGCTATGCTTATGCTGCCGCCGTCGCTGTCCTGCACAGTCTGTTGTACTATGCTGCCGCTGATGTTGTAGATGGCTATCTCTTCGCCGGCATTGCAGTTTACTGCTACTTCGTCTGAGGAGATGTATGAGATAAGCTCTTTGCTGTCGCTGAAGTCTACCTGATTGATGCTTGTGTAGTCATCGAAGTAGATGCGTACAATGTCGCTCATTTCGGTGCCGATGGTTGTACCGTCATTGCGCATGATGTTTACAGTGCTTCCGCTGAATGTTATGCGGCGGAAGTTCTGTAGTGCAACGGGCAATTTCGCATTGTCGCTCTTTTCGAGGAGTATGCGCTGGCCGAATGAGGGTATCGCGGCAATGGTCAGTATTGCTATTATTAAAAGTTTTTTCATTGGCTCTGTAATGGTGTTGTTAGAGGTCGAATGAGTAGCCTATGCCGATGGCGTGTCCTGCGGGCTCGTCGTCATCGTTGGCATCCTGGAAGAGGTAGTAGAGTGATACAGAGTTGTCCTTGTCTATCTTGTAGTTGGCTCCTGCACGGTAGCGGATTTTGTCGTGGAATCTCCACTCGTCGGCGCGTGTGTAGAGCTCGGCTGATACAAAGGGCTCAACGGGGCATTTGCGTATGTCCCATTTCACTGTAAGGCGTGTGCGCAGTGTGGTGTTGCGCTTGGGGTCTTTCTGTTCCACTTCGGTCTTTGTGTCCTGGAAGGGGTCTGTGAAGTTTACTTTGTCTTCGTAGTCCCATTCGGTCTTGTCCTCTGTGGTGAATGCTGTGTTTGTGTAGGTGTATTGCAGACGCTCGCGGATATTGAATTCCAGACGGCCTACCTTGAAACTGCCTGTGAGTGATGCAAAGAGACGATCCTTGTTCACGCGGTAGGCATGGTCGTACTTTGTGTTGTAGAGACCTGCGCTTTCGTCGAAGGCTTCAATCTTTGTCTTTGCGGGTTCGTAGGCATTCATTGTTATGTAGCCTATGTCTGCCTTTAGCCATGTGGTGGCTTTGTACGACAGGCTTGCGCCTATCGAGCGGCGGTCTATCTCTTTTACTCCGTCGGTTGTGCGGAGTTCTGCTTCGAGACCGAATTTCAACTTGTCTGTGAGTTTCTTTGATGCCTCAAGACTTGTCCATACTCCAAAGTCGTCGCTGTCGTTGTTTGCGAGGACATTACAAGGCATTGCTGCTATCGCAACTGCCGCGGCGGCGCATATTACGCCTCTCTTAATTCTTGATTTTAAATTCATCGCTTGGGGCTTTAGTTATTTGATCTACTGAATTGATTCCTTTGCTTGTGGGCTTGTAGTACATCTTTATGATGGCTGCGTCCTTCAAGAAATCGAGTCCGCCAACTTCCACTTTTACAATGTCGAGGCCGGTACGTTTCTTTAGGTCGGCTATCAACTCTTTCTCCTTTTCGGGGAGTATGAGGTTGATGTTGTCATACTTTATTATCTTATAGGAGAGGTGGGTGATGAACCAGTTGCTCTCGCAAAGCCATAGTGAGAAGATGAACAGGAGGTTTGCCACAATCATTTCCACGAAGCTGACCTCTTCGGCTACAAGGCCGTTGATGGCGCTGACTGCAATGATTACGAACAGATAGGTCATTTCGCGTATGGCCACCTGTTCGGTGCGGTAACGTATGATGCTGAATATAGCAAAGAGTCCCAATGCAAATCCGGTCTTCAGCTTTACTCCTCCCAGCAGATAGATGAGCAGGAAGATACTGATGGCGATGAGTGTAAAGGTGAAGAAGTAGTCGCCGCGTTTGCTCTTGGGGTAGTAGAAGAATCGTACTATTATTCCAATAAACAGCAAGTTGAGGAAGAAGAATGCCAATAGGTTGAGTGTGCCGGGGAGGTTGAATACCTCTCCTGCCATAGCTGATGTTTCAGCTATAGATTCGTTCAGAAAATCATCGCCCATGGCATTGGCGACTGTTGTTGCGGTGTTTACACCGGCTGTCAGCAAGGTAGTTAAAATGTTCATGGCTTATTATTTGTTTGTATTTTTTCGAGTTTGTCTATCAGTCTCAGCCTCTCTTTGAAGTTGTTGCGCTTGAGTCCCTTGTTGGTGAGGGCGCATCCCATGCAGTATTTGCTGAATCCTGAGCGTTGTATTCTTAGTTTGCGGAATATCTCCAATGAGGGGGAGGATACGTTGCCGTCTCTCTTGAGTTCGATGATGGCTACGTGTTCGAGGTTTCTTCTGTCATCCGTAAGAAGATTGTGGAAGCGCAGGTTGAAGTCTATCGTCAGACGCTCCGTCTTGCCGAAGTTCACAAGGGTGATTCGGTTGAAACGGTTCTCTATTACGGGGCGTATGCTGTCGAGGGTGTACCATGCGTGTTTTCCGAGGAAGGGGATTACGCGCTCCTGTTCGTCGTGCAGGCTGTCAACAGCTCTCACCTCTATGCGCTTCTTGTTCGTGCGCTTGTGGTTGTTCTTGTTTTTTACTTCAAGGAAGGTTATCTGTGTGTCCTCATATGTGCGCACACGTATCTTTTCGCGTACCAGTTTGCCGTTGTGGTGCATCACATACATTTCGTTGTTGCCGGTGTCGAAGTATGTGGTGTGATAGGAGGCGAGTCGCACTCCGTTGATCTCCTGTATGTAGTATTTGCCTTCAACATCCTGCAAGAATGATAAAAGCTGACTGATGGTTGCTACATATTTTGTGTCTGTGCGGTTCATCAGTTTTATGCCCGACATCTCTTCGAGTGAAATGGGGGGCAGTTTATATGCTTTTTCTTTTATTTTGTCTATCATCTTGCCTTTGCTTGGTAGTGTGTTTGTGAAAATACTTCTTTGCACTTTACCTTGCAAATATATATAAAAAGATTATACATTTTGTGATTTTAATATAAATTTTTTACGAACGGTGTTAAATTGTGATATTTGTTTTAATGATTATGCGATATTATACCTAAAAAGTACAACCCCATTCTTCAATGGATAAAAAACTATTTAAAAAGTTCCTGCCCTTCAAGGGGAGGTGGATTCAAAAACGACAGTTTTTGAAGACGGAGGGGTTTTCCTCGCGTAGTATGGTTTATTGTAGTACGATGGGTTAAGACCCCCCCTCGTCCTTTCGCGTTTGTAACGCGAAGGATAGAGTATAAGCATCTGTGATGCGCTAAAATAAAACCTATAATGAATCTATGTACTTCAGTCTTCGTTTATGTAGGTTTAATTGGATTATATAAGCGCATTGTAAATGCTGATACTCA
>SUXT01000009.1 GCA_015060835.1 Bacteroidales bacterium | reverse complement strand
AAGTACAATGCTGTCGCCACAAGCGATACTGTCGGTTGCATAGACTTCGCCATCGACTACATAAGTAACTCTATAGTAGTTTGCACTGAATGTACCATCTATGGTAATATCATCAGCCGGCATAATAGAAGGTGCTTCACTCCAGCCACTGAACGTGTAACCCTCCTTTTCGGGAGAAGAAAGAAGTACAATGCTGTCGCCATAAGCAATGCTGTCGGTTGCATAGACTTCGCCATCGACTATATAATTTATTTTAAAATAAGGCCCATGTATTTTCTTGAAATTTCTCCATACACCGGCATTTTTATAGGCATTCTGTGAACCCTCAGGCACAATCAACACTGCATTTTCGTAATTACTCCATGTAAAATTCTCAGAATCAACAACAGTCGGAGGAACGGAAGCACCCAAAGAAATAGTTTTAAGAGAAGGACACTCCTTGAATGCAGCCACATCTATAGATGTAACTCCAGCACCTATCTTAACGTCTACGAGGCTGTCGCAAAGTTGGAACGCATGATGACCGATGCTTATAACATTATCGTGGATTGTTACACTCTTTAGATTGTCCCAGCACTGAAATGCATCATTCTTAATTTCCGTAACATCATCAGGAATAACAAGGTCGGTGATTAGTTGTCCATTCAGATAAAAGTCATTTGCATAGTTCAAGGGATTGGAATATGAACTGTGGTCAATTTTACACCATGCACTGAGATTGTCAATATGTACAGCCATAAGACTTGTACAACCAAAGAAGGCATCAAGGCCCATGGTTTTAACGCTACCGGGAATGTTTATATCTTTAAGAGCTGTACATCCATTGAAAGCCCTCTCCTCGATACTCGTTACATTATTGGGAATATCAACAGCTGTAAGAGCAGTACAATTTTGGAATAGATGATTGTCAATCATAGTTATATTGTCAGGAAGAGTTACGCTTTCCAGACTGCTGCAACCATTAAACTGCCATTCGCCAATACTTGTAACACTGTTCGGAATATCTATACTTTTCAATCCGGTACAATATTCAAATGCTGCCGGACCTATGCTACTCACACTGCCGGGAATATCTACATTTTCAAGAGCACTGCAATAACGGAACGCATATTTCCCTATAAACGTTACACTCTTAGGAATTTCTACATCGACAAGGCTGGTACATTCATAGAAAGCATTTTCCCCTATGCTTGTTACTTCGGCAGAGAACCCTATAGTACCATAACCATTTTCATAAGTATGTGTAGCTACTTTAGCGTCACCAAATGCATTTCTATTGAAATTGATAGCTTTACCATCAATTGTCCTATAACGTAATTCACAGACAGAAGTTCTTGTTCCCTCCTCTATAATATCATTAAAATCTCTCCATGCATAAGAAATTCGATAAGCATCAAGCGAACCTTTGGGCACAATCAATGTAGCGTTAGCGCGAACATCATCGGGAAAGCCGAGATATGAAAGTTCGGGAGGAGTGGAACTCTTCAAATAAACAAATTCAAGAGCAGGACAATTATAAAAAACGTCTTTGTCTATTTTAGAAACACCTGTGCCTATCGTAACATGCTTCAAGCCGATACAATCCTGAAAGGCACCTTCATTGATAACCTTGACAGCGTTGGGAATTACAAGGTCGGTAACACCGGAACAACCCAAAAATGATTTCACTCCCAAACTTGTTACGCTCTCCGGGATATTTATATTTGTAACACTATCCAATAATTGGAACGAGCAAAACCCTATGCTTGTAATATTATCGTGCAAAGTTATACTCTTGATACTGTTACACCATTCAAAAGTATGATCTTTTATTACTGTTACATCTTCGGGAATGACAAGGTCGGTAATCAATTCGCCATTCAGATAGAGCTTGTGAGAATCGTTCAATGGGTTGCCACAATGACGAAAATCTATATTACACCATGCTGTAAGATCATTTATATGCACTGCTGTAAGATTAGGGCAATCCATGAATGCAAAATCCCCGCTTTTTTTAAAATTATTATGGAATGTAACACTTTTAAGAGGAGTACAACCGGCAAAGGCCATACATTTAATCTCTGTTACATCCTCGGGAACAACAAGGTCGGTAAGCAATTCGCCATTCAAATAGAGATTATGTGCGTAGTATAACGGATTAGATTCCAAATTATAATTATCCCAAGTGTAATCACCAAGGTAAAATGAAATATTACACCATGCACTAAGATTGTTTATATGTACTGCATTTAGAGCATAGTCTCCTTTAAAGGCATAAGAACCAATGTATGTTACACTCTCAGGTATATTAACGGTTGTAAGTGAGTTACAATGTGCAAATGCACCATCACCGATGGTTGTTACGCTGTTACCTATAGCAACACTTTCAAGGCCATCACAACATCCAAATGCACCGTCGCCGATAGTTAACACACTATTAGGAATTTCAATAGTTGTAATTCCATCGCACTCATAAAAGGCACTATAACCAATAGTCTTTACACTGTTGCCGATACTTATTTCAAGGACATCCAAACCTTCGAAAGCATGGTCACCGATGGTTTCCACGCTGTTAGGAATCTCCAAATTTGTAAGTATGTTGCAATAATAGAAAGCTTTATTTCCTATCGATACTACACTATTGCCAATGACGAGATTATCAATAGCATAACAACCTTCGAAAGCATTATCACCAATGATTGTTACTCCATCACCTATAGTAACGCTTTTAAGGCTATCGCAATGATAAAATGCTTTATCCGCTATAGATTTTACATTGTCGTGAATTGTTAAACTTTTAAGGCTATTGCAATCATAAAAACTGTACTTTTTTATTTCTGTAACATCTTCCGGAACTACAAGGTCTGTAAGTAGTTCTCCATTCAAATAGAGACAATGACTAGCCAGCAAATCAGCGTGGTCAATATTGCACCATGCGCTGAGGTCCTTTATGTGAACGGACTTTAGTTCGGCACCTACAAATGCTCCATCACCTATTGTTTGTACGCCACTTCCAAGTGTAAGTGTGGCAAGACTTCTACACTCATAGAAAGCGTATGCCCCTATTGTTGTAACACTGTCGGGAATAACAAGATCGGTTAGGGCCCGACAATTACAGAATGCATATTCACCAATGCTTCTAACACTCTCGGAAATAACAAGATCGGTTAGGGCCCGACATTCATAGAATGCATATTCATCAATATTTCTAACTCCTTTACCGATTGTTACCTTTGAAAGGTTGTTGCAAATTTGGAACGAATACCTACCTATACTTGTAACATTGTCGTGGATTGTTACACTCCTAAGATTGTCCCAACACTGAAAAGCATCTGCCTTAATTTCTGTAACATCTTCGGGGATAACAAGATCGATGATTGGTTGCCCATTCAGATAGAGGTCGTTTGCATAATTCAACGGATTACCATATGCGAGAAAATCGATATCACACCACGCACTGAGGTCGGTAATGTGAACAGCTGTAAGGTTATAGCAATAAGCAAATGCTTCGAGCCCTACGGACTTAATGCTACTAGGAATAGTTATACCAGTCAGTTTATCACAATATGCAAATGCACCGGCCTCAATATACTTAACTATATATTTCTTGCCTTCCCAAGTAACAGTTTCAGGAATAACCACATGACCGGCATATTCATTATTGTAAGATTGCGGATACTTTCCTTTGTACGTTACGACTGCTTCATTATTACCTACAAGTCTGTAATAGACTCCATCTATATTGTACCAAGGAAGCTCCGATTGAGCATTCATCGGACAACAACACAGCAGCGCAACCATTATAAGGAGCAACTGCCTAAAATTAACTCTTTTCATTTCCTTTTTTAATAGGAGCTGTCAAGCTGACCCAAAAAGATGAAAATTAAAATACCTTTGGGTCAGCCTCCAGATTATACTTTTAACACGTATTATTATCTCACAACAATCTTTCCGTTTTCTACAACCTTACCCTTGTTTACCACTGTAAAATTGTATATTCCGGCTGCGAGTGCGCGTGTTTCATAATTAATATTGGCACTGCCGGCCTCGACAAAAATCTTTTCATACTGTTTTCCGGTTGCATCAGACACAATAAGTTCGCACTGTTCCTTTACCGGTTCCTTGAACTCAATGGCTACAACTTCGTTGCGTACAGACATTTTTGCACGCACCGGTTCACCAACCTGTTCTATATTGTTTGTGGATTTATTAATGCGATAAAAAACATTGTAATACTCATCATTTATTTTTTCTTCTAAATGAAGATATTTGTTATCGCCAAACAGCACAACTTCTGCTGAAGATTTATAATATGATGAATATATTTCGTACATATTATTCAGGTAATGGCTAAAGGAACCATTGGAATACACAGCAAATTTGATATCAAATTTAGTGTCTATTGTTCTTTTATCTTTCTCACCATCGTAGTCGCGATCATATTCTGAATATACCGTTGTACCATTTGGGATATATACAGGAACTAATGATTCGAACTTGTCATCATCATTGAAAAAATTTTGTGAAAAAATTTTGTTATATGCTGTAGTTATATTCTCTCCATTCGCATTGACAAAGTCTAACTCAACTGCTTCAATTTCTATTGTATCATACGTTTCTGATACAATTTCCCAATCACCTGTATATGCACGATCTGCATCAAAATATGCTTCATGTATAACAATTACACCAATTTTCTTGTATTCGTCAATTTCGTAATCATAATCATAGCTTGTACGAAGCTCATATGTTGCTGTATATTTAGGATATTTTTCCCCGAAATATTCAGGATAATAATAATCCTGTGAGTTCTTTGGGTAGAATATTGTATCGGATGTCAGTTTATAAAAACGTGCGTCTTCTTTTCTATAATACGAAGCTGTATCACTACCTAATGCCAACCACATCTTGACAACATTTTCGCAAGATATATCGTTTATATCCAATGTGGCTGTGGCGCTATCGATTCGGGAATATGCATCCCTGATATTTAATACAGAACTCCAAGCAGAATGCTTGTAATTTATATTTGTTATTTCTTCTTTTCTCTCTTCTACGATTCTCTTTTTAACTCTATATCCATAATCATAAGCAAAGGATGCAATTTCCTCAAAATTTGAATCATACATCTTTACATTACCCTTATTATCATTTCCTGAATCAAAAGCAAACAGATAAGGAACACCGGTTTTCGTCAGGCCCTTTGGGATATACCCTGTCGACTCAATTCTAAATTTTGCTGTTTCCTGTGCCGAAAGCGCTGTTACGTGCAACATTGCACACACTGTAAACAAAAACAGATAAATACTTTTTTTCATAATAGATTAATATTTAAGTTAATAAAATAATCATATACCGGAAGCATTATCTGTTCTTTTATAGTATTTCTGTCCACAGATACAGGATAGTGCTTCGCCTATCTCTTTGTTTGCGGACATAAAAAAAGCGCGGGAATGCTTGTCGCTCGTCCCACGGATTGAGGCCTTCGCATTGCCCGGTACTGTCAGAACGAGCAACGTCGAAACCCACGCCGATATGAATATATAACACCTATGCAGTGAAAAATACACACACTATTGGCATATATTTTCACCGGCACAGGATACGTACATATACACATCCCATGGGCATCTACCGTTGCTAAGTCCATTACAGTACCTGAAGTTTGCGAAGTTTCAATCCATTATGAACATAGCGTCGTGTAAACGCCTTTAATATGTCTTGATTCTCCCACTGTATGCGATACACTTCTGTGCTTGCAAAAGCCCATCGGCGCGGGCCGGTATTATAAAATCAATATCAACATGAAAGTATATAATACCGTAAGAATCCTTACCACGAATACACCACACCCAATTGCTACTTTGATTTTCAACAGCAAGGTTGTCTATTTTCGTGGTTAGTGCAAATATAACATTTTTTTTTATAACAATCATAAATCAAACATTTATATTGCATTTTTTTCGTAAGTTTGCAATCACATCCTAATACCTAACAAAAAAAGACACACTATATGAAAAAGACAAGACTGTTTATCGCATCGGCTATGCTGACATTGTTGGCTGCCTGCACACCTGCATCGAATAATTGCACAGAAAAATGTTGCACAATCGCAGAGGATTCCGGCAAGGAACTGCGCTTCGAATCCTCGGACAAGAACCTTGAACTTACTTTCCTTTGGGGCGAGAAGATGGCGCTCTCCTATGCCCACCACGGCGACGATGCCGTAGGTTGCTGGTACGAAGCAGCACTCCCCGGTCGCAACGCCTTCTGCATGCGCGACGCTGCCCATCAGAGCATTGGTGCGGAGATTCTCGGTCTGTCGAAGCACAACTACAACATGATGTCGAAATTCGCTGCAAACATCAGCGAATCGAAAGATTGGTGTAGCTATTGGGAGATTGACAAGGACGACAAACCCTGCCCTGCCGACTATGAAACAGACAACGACTTCTGGTACAACCTCAATGCCAACTTCGATGTGATGTATGCCTGCTGGCGCCTATATGAATGGACTGGCGACAAGCGATATATCGAGGATGCCGCATTCAACAAATTCTACTCGCTATCGGCCAAGGAGTATGTAGACAGCTGGCAGCTCAACCCCGAACAGATGCTCACACGCACACGTGAGGTGAACCGCAAGCCCGATGCCAAGCGATTCGGCATAGCACGCGGTGTACCCTCATACGTTGAATCCTACGGCGGACTTTACAGCAGTTCGGACCTTGTGGCAACCATCTACGGTGGCTATGAGGCATACAGCAAGATTCTTGCCGAGGCCGGCAACAGCGAAAAGAGCAAACAGATGGCAGCACGTGCCGAGGAGTACCGTAAGCACCTTGACGAGAAGTGGTGGAGCAGCGACATCAACAGCTATCATACATTCTGGACCAGCAAGGGCGAATTTGCCGACGGCGAGGGACTTACACACGTCATATGGTTCGGCGCTGTGAAAGATGCTGCACGCATCAAGGGCACTGTGGAGAAGATGCTCGCACGCAAGGAGTGGAACATAGAAAACATCTCTTACTTCCCCTTGCTGTGGTACCGCTACAACTACAGCGACGAGGCATACAAAATACTCAAGGACATCGTGCTTGCAAGACGTTGCGAATACCCCGAAGTATCCTATGGAATGGTCGAGGGCATCGTCAGCGGAACTATGGGCATAGAGCCGAGCGCATCGAAGAAACGCATCACCACCCTACCGAAGATTACAGGCGAGAATTATTTGCAGATAAGCAATCTGCCTACACTCGGCGGCACAATCAGCGTACGCCACAATGACAACCGCACATCTGCCCTGCTAAACAACACTGCCTCTGAAATTACATGGGAGGCAGCCTTCATGGGAGAGTATGAAAATATCCTTGTAAACGGCAAGAGCGTGAAGGCAGAGAAGCGTACCGATGCAATGGGACAAACCATCTCATTTGCCGAAGTGGAGCTGGCTAAAGGCGAAAAGGCCTGTTGCTGTGTGAAATAATTATCAGAGATAGATACTACTCTTTTAAAAAAACGGTTCGCTCAAATGAAGCGAACCGTTTTTTTGTGTATGACAGACAAAGCACCACTTACTATAAGCCCTCTCAGGCTCCCTGTCCATCCGCATTTGCAATGCGGATGCTTTGAGTATCAGCATTTACAATGCGCTTAAATAATCCAATTGAACATACATAAACAAAGACTGAAGTGCATAGGTTTATAATAGCTTTTTAGCGCAGCACAGATGCTTATACTCTATCATTCGCGTTACAAACGCGAAGGTACCGAAACCTTTTGCTTGTGTATTCTTTCAAACTCCCTCCCCCTCCGGGTACTCCCTCTTATCCAAGAGGGAGAGCTGTTTTTTCTTGTCTTTCAATTGGTTACATAAGCTCCTCCCCCTGTCCATCCGCATTTGCAATGCGGATGCTTTGAGTATCAGCATTTAAAATGCGCTTATATAATCCGATTAAACCTACATAAACGAAGACTGAAGTACATAGATTCATAATAGGTTTTATTTTAGCGCAGCACAGATGCTTATACTCGTCCCTTCGCGTTTGTAACGCGAAGGGACGAGATAAAACACACAAAACAAAAGAGAATGTACTACAAAAGTACATCCCCTTATTATATAGCTATCCGGATTCTTTACTAGTCTGCAAATATAGTGCATATTTCATTGCAATACAACAGGTGCGGCTACAATCGGCCAAACACCCTATAACGGCAGCAACATATTGCTGCAAAGTAAGCAATATCATTCATCAAGCACTCCCCAATCGGAGAGTTTCCTCAATGTTTCGAGTCTGAATGCTCCGGGCCATGCAACAAGCCAGTTGTTTATGCGCGATCTTCCGGGGGTGCTGCCGAATCCCCAGCGACAGTTGAAGAAGGCCTCGTTCTGACTGCCTACAGGGCGCACAAGGCCATTTATTTCGAGTGTACCATCGGATATGAGCTGACAGCTGTTTGTCCATACGGCAAGAGCCTTTTCGCGCCATATACTGCGACCTGTAAGTTCGGAAAGGCGCAACCAATCGCCAACAAAAAGCAGAGCATATACATCGAGATGGTGATGCTGCACTGAGACTGATGTCGCACCGAAGGTGTTGTAGCCGTAGACCTCCATATCGGTGTTGCCATCGTAGTCAGCCGTGTAGTGCCACAGCCATGTAGAGAGGTAGTTTGAGATGCGCTCAGCTTTGCTTATATATGTGGAGTCGCCTGTGGCATCAAAGAAGAGGAGAGATGCGCGGAGCAATGGCATTGAGGACTCCTTGTCGACGCACCATGTGTCGAGGGCGCCGGCTGTGGTGTATCCGTTCTTCAGAAATTCATCGTAATAATAGTCGTAGGCATCGGTTGCAGAGGCAAGATAGCTCTTGTCGCCTGTAACATTGTATGCCGACAGCATAGGGGCTATCATAAAGGCACCTACCGTGCCGTCGCGGTAGAGACATTCGCCAGCTTCGTTCCATCCTTTACCGTAAACTCCGGTAGAATCCTGTCGGGCTTTTACAAAGTCGCATATTGCAAGGGCGACCTCTTTTGTGCGTGCTGCACGCAGGGTGTCTTCGCACTGTTGGAGCAGCGTAGATGCCTCGAAGAAGTTGTATGCGGCTGTACCGAGGTTGCAGGCATCGGATACGGCTGTAGTGCGGCCGGCAAGGATATTATCGTAACTGATTATGTAGAAGCCGTTGGGACGCAGTGTGGCGGGGGCAGTCCATGTGTCAATGGCAGCAAGTGCCTTCTCTTTTGATTCGATGTTGCCTCCTCTGAGGTAGTCAACAAGAAGCGAATTTATGTAGGATGAATTTTGTCCGCACCAGCCTATTTCGTATTTCACGAAGGGGCGCTGCTTCCATCCTCCCTGCCCATCGGGAACAAGTCCTATGCTGAATCCCTTGTACTCCTGTTCCTCGGCCCATAGAGACTCTTTGGCATATTGCACACCGTACTCCCACACCTTTTCAGCGGGAATTACTTTAGCGTATTTTTTATCTGCCATCGCCCATGCCTGGTCTATGAAGGGGGCAATGGGGTCTGTACCCTCCTGCTTTTCGGTGATGTGGATGTAGGCCTGCAACTGTTTTCTATCGCCTTTCTGCATGGCGAGTTTAATGGTGTGAGGGGCACCGTATCTGTTCTTGTCGATGTAGGTGAATGGGCGCTCCTCTTCGGGGAGGATGAGCGTGTGGGTGGTGGCGAGGCTGTCGGGAAGAATACTGCACGAAAAGGCTTCGCTCTCACTTGTGGGAAGCTCACTCCAGACTGCTACCGAGTATTTTTCGCTCTCGGAGTAGGTGGCACCGGGAATCGGGGTACGACGGTATGAGTATGTGTGGCAGATGCCATCTGTCGCATATCCTTTGGGCTCTTTGCCGCGACCCCAGTGGTTGCCGTCGTAGCAGACCGAGGGGATGATGGCGCGATGACAGGGACGGCTGTGGCGTATGTCGATGGTCAGACGCACGCTGTCAATGTCGGCGAGGGCTTCGAATGTTCGTGTCAACTTTATTGTGTTGTCGTTGACGCGCTCCACTTTGTCGGTGGTGCGTATATTGGCTGTTTCGTACGGTGCTATTTCACCTACCGTGGTGCCGTCAATGTACAGCCTGCTGTCGCCTACGTATAGACGCGACTGATTGCTGCAACTTGCGAACAACGCAATCAACAGCGTAATTATCAATGTGTTTCTCATGGTTAATAGGGGATAATTTGTTATAATGGAGGGATTATTCCGATACGCGGTATTTTCCCTCTTTCTTCTCTTCTATCATGCTCAGATATGAGGCATAACGAGAGAGGGATATTTCGCCCTCCTCAACAGCCTGAAGCACTGCGCAACCCGGTTCGTGTATGTGGGTGCAATTGCCGAAGCGACAGCCTTTCGAGCACTCGAATATTTCGAGGAAGTAGTCGGCAATCTCTTCTATTTCCATATCATACGTGCCGAAACCTTTTACTCCGGGAGTATCTACAAGGTAGCTGCCGGGGAGAAATTCGAACATTTCGGAGTATGTGGTCGTGTGCATTCCCTTGTTGTGGATTTTGGAGATTTCTCCTATGCGGGCAGCCGTTTCGGGGGAGATTGCATTGACAATGCTCGATTTGCCTACGCCTGAGTTGCCGGCGAGGAGCGATATTTTACCGTCGACTATCTCTTTCAGTTCGTCAATGCCGGCACCTGTGGTTGCCGAGGTGCGCACACAGCGGTAGCCTATCTTGCTGTAAAGGGCTATGAGGCTCTCCATTGTCGCGCTGTCGTCGGGGGTGTAGAGGTCGCACTTGTTGAATACAAGCACAGCAGGCACTCTGTAGGCCTCGGCCGAAGCGAGGAAACGGTCGATGAAGGTGGTGGAGGTTACGGGGTAATTTACGGTAATCACAAGCAGGCATATATCGACATTGGCTGCCAATATATGCGACTGCTTGGATAGGTTGGATGCCTTGCGTACTATGTAGTTGCGGCGGGGCAATATGTCGCTTATGAAGGCGGTATTGTCCTCGCGCATGGATATTGTTACACGATCGCCTACTGCAACGGGGTTGGTACTCTTGATGTCCTTAAGGCGGAAATTGCCCTTAATGCGACACTCCACCACTCCGCTGTCGGTCTTTACGGTGTAAATGTTACCTGTGTTTTTTATTACTAATCCCTGCACGCCCGGTATCTGTGATTTATGGGAGGTTCTATAAATTAGTTCGAGTTGATTTTGAGTTTTATTTTTAGAAGATTTTTGATATTAGCGACGGCGCGATGCGGGCATCGCAACTGAGCACATATCAAAAAGATGCAAAAATAAAGCCAAAAGTTCGTATAAACGAGTAAATAAAAGTTTTTATTTACAACGAGTACAAAAGAACTTCGGAGAATTCCAAAGCGACCGAAAAGGGAACCACCCTACAAAGAATATAAACTACTAATTTATAGTACCTCCCTTAGACTGTCATAATCTCTTTTTCCTTAGCGGCAAAGAGCTCTTCTGTCTTTTTGATGAACTTGTCGTGGATGCGCTGCAAGCTCTCCTCGCCATCCTTCTCCATGTCTTCGGGCAGTCCGTCCTTGACGGCCTTCTTCAGTGTGTCGATGCCGTCGCGACGGGCATTGCGGATGCTTATCTTTGCTGTCTCCATCTCCTTTGCACACTGCTTTACAAGCTGCTGACGACGCTCACCGGTCAAGGGGGGGATTGCTATGATGATAACCTCACCGTTGTTGGCAGGCATGATGCCTACGGGAGAGTCTATGATAGCCTTCTCGATGGCATGGAACATATTCTTGTCCCAGGGTTTTATGGATATTGTTCTAAGGTCGGGAGTGGTGATGGTAGCCACGTTGTTCAAGGGAACCTCTGAGCCGTATGAGTTTACACGCACACAATCAAGAATGTGCACATTGGCTTTTCCGGCACGGATGTGTGAAAACTCCTCCTCAAGGTGCATTACAGCCATCTCCATCATCTCTTCGCAGTCATTCAGACAAACTTTTACATCTAACATAAATATTTTGCTTTTGGTTTTACATTCATTTTCCGGAGCTTTATAGCCCGACTTTTGCACAGCGAGTGCAATGTATATCCGCTGTACGGCAAATATAGAGATTATACAGCAACCTTTACTGATTTTAGCGTTTTTTAACAATAGAAGATGGCAGATTTTTCCTTTTTAAGACCTCAATCTTTATAATGGAGAGTATCCAAAAAAGAGTGAACACAGGCAGGAAAAAGGATAATGCCGGGGCAAAAAAAGAGAGACATCCCCCACTTTTCCAAACATTTTATTTTCAGCGCAATATAAGCAAAAAAGGGTTGTAAACAAGCTGTTGAAAACTTTAAGGAAAAATTATTTGCCAAATATAGTGGGGAATTGTGGGGAATTTTGTAATTTTGAAGCCAATATAGTAATTTTGGGTAGATAGACTATGCGTTTCATCGGCAACATAGAAGCAAAAGCAGACAGCAAGGGGCGAGTTTTTGTCCCGGCCATCTTTCGACGCACGCTGCAAGCCGGCGGAGCAGAGAGGCTTATGATGCGCAAGGATATATTCCAAAGTTGCCTTGTGCTCTACCCCGAAGAGAGCTGGAACCGACGGGTGGATGAACTGCGCGCACAGCTCGACCCATGGAACGGGAAAGACCAGAGCATCTTCCGCAAATTCGTGGCTAACGTAGAGGAGACAACGCTCGACAGCAACGGCAGAATACTTATACCCAAACGCTACATGACACTTGTAGGCATACAACAGGAGGTCTGCTTCGTAGGCATGAACGACACCATAGAGATATGGGCAAAGGATAGACTCGAAGAGAGCCTGATGGATGCGGAAACATTCAGCATAGAGATAGAGAAAGCAATGTCCGGACACAAAGATAAAGAACAGCAATGACAGAAGAGACAATATACCACACCCCTGTGATGCTCGCCGAGAGCATTGACAAGATGCAAGTCGAAGGCGACACACTGTGCGCCGACCTCACATTCGGCGGCGGAGGCCACAGCCGGGAAATTCTCTCGCGCATGGGCGCCGGCGGCACCCTCTACGGCTTCGACCAGGATGAGGATGCCGAAGGAAATGCTCCCGACGACGACCGTTTCGTCTTCGTGCGCAGCAATTTCAGATACCTGCGCAACTTCATGCGCTATCACGGTGTAGAAGGACTTGATGCCATACTCGCCGACCTCGGTGTTTCCGGACACCACTTCGACGACGAGACACGAGGATTCTCATTCCGCTTTGATGCCGACCTCGACATGCGCATGAACAAACGCGGCGGAGAAACCGCAGCCGACCTGCTCAACACCGCCACCGAGGAAAAACTCACAGAGATATTCAAAATTTACGGCGAACTCAATTGCAGCCGCAAACTCGCATCCGCTGTTGTCAAGAGAAGAGCCACCCGCCCCTACAGACGCGTAAGCGACCTCATAGAAACCGCCAAACCCTTCTGCCCGCCACAGCGCGAGAAGAAAGAGATGGCAAAAGTCTTTCAGGCACTGCGCATAGAGGTAAACCACGAAATGGAAAGCCTAAAGGAGATGTTGCAGCAATGCACGGAAGTGCTTAAACCCGGCGGCAGGCTCGTGGTAATAACCTACCACTCGATAGAAGACCGCATAGTAAAGAACTTTATGAAGAGCGGCAACATCGAAGGCAAGATAGAACAGGACTTTTTCGGACGGAGCACCTCGCCCTACATCACCGAAAAGATAATAACACCCACCGACGAAGAGCTCGAACGCAACCCCCGCTCGCGCAGCGCGAAACTCAGAGTAGCAACAAAGAAAGAAGAGACGGCACAATGACAAAAGAGAAAAAGAGACCAAGAAAAAAAGAGGGAATCTTCGCAAGGATACTCAACGGCAAAGCACTGAGGGACGAAAGGGTAACAAACAACTTCGGTCTGTTTCTGCTGATTATACTATATATGTTGCTGTATGTAGGCAACCGCTACATCCTGCAACAGGAACTGCACACGATAGCCAAACTTAAGAGAGAAGTAACGACACTGAAATACGACGTACTTGACAAACAGAGCGAACTATCCGAGAAAGGACGCCAGTCCCACATAGAACAATACATAAAAGAGAACAACAGCGAACTGAGAATAGCCACACAACCACCATACGTGATAAAATAAAAGAGAATGTTCAAAGACAAAGATGAGATAAAGACACGGTATATGTCCATGATTGTATGCGGTTTCCTCCCGTGGGCCGTATGCATATTCGCCATGGCCCTTGTACTCATGACTATAGACCGCGGTCGCTGGATGGAAGAGAAGAAAAAACAGGTAAAAGTAAATCTTCCAATAAAACCCCAGCGCGGCAACATACTCAGCGACAAAGGCGAACTGCTCGTAAGCAGCTTGCCCCAATACACCCCATTCATAGAATTCGTATACATCGACAGAATAAGCAAAAAGACCGAGATAGAAGTAAACGCAAAAAGAGACTCCATCTGGAAGGCAGACATAGACACCCTATGCAGGGAGCTCAACCAGTTCTGCCCCATATGGAGTGTGCAGAAATACAAAAAACACCTGCTCGAAGGAAAAGCAAAAAAATCGAGATACCACAAGTTTCTCCCACGCAAGGTATCATACGCCCAGTACAAAGAGTTGAAGAAGTTCCACATCCTGCGCCACAAAGTGGCATGGAGCGGATTAGGTTCAGGCATGGACACAATACGAAAGAAACCCTTCGGTTCACTTGCCGAACATACGCTCGGCAGGTTGAACACACAAACCGATTCGGCCTATCGCGGACTTGAACTGAAATATGACTCAATACTGCGAGGAAGACCCGGCATAAAACACATCACCAAAATAAACCAAAGGAACATTGATATCATAGATGTACCTGCCATAAACGGTTCCGACATACAGACAACACTCAACGTAGAGATGCAGGACATCTGCGAAACAGCCCTGCTGAACGAACTTATAAAAGTAAACGGAATATCGGGCCGCGTAATACTGATGGAGGTTGAAACCGGAGATATAAAATCAATAGTAAACCTCACCAAGACCGGCGAAGGGAGATACAAGGAGATGGAAAGTTTCGTATACGAAAGAAGCAACCCGGGCTCTATCTTCAAACCCATAGCCCTCGCTGCCGCACTCGAAGATAAGCTGATAACCCCTTACGACTCGGTACCCCACCACAACAAGTCGCACGTGTTCTATGGCAACAGCAGAATCACCGACACCGGCAGCTACAGCAACGGAACCTCAAAATACAGTGTAATCGAAGTGATGGAGCAATCCTCGAACATCGGTATGGGCGAGATCATAAACCGTGGATACAAGAAAAACCCGCAGAAATTCATCGACCGCCTCAAAGAGATGGGCGTCGACGATAAATACGATATACTGCTCGGCTCAAGAAAGCCGTATTTAAAGACCCCGAAAGAGAAGAACTGGTCGCTTATGGATCTTGTCTCAATGTCATATGGTTATGTAGTGGAAACCACCCCATTGAACATGGTAACTTTCTACAACACGATTGCCAATGATGGCAAGCAGATGAAACCCAGAATAGTAAAAGCCATAATAAAGGATGGTGAAGTAGTGCATGAGTTCGAGCCCGAAGTTCTGAGAGAACAGGCGCTGTCCGAACAGACTGTCAAAGACCTGAAGATGATACTCTTCGAAGTGGTCAACGACAAGAACGGTACCGGCAAGAAAGTGAAGAGCGACAAATTCCAGATAGCCGGAAAGACAGGAACGGCACGAAGGGTAAAACCCGGATACGGATACAACTACTCACCCATGGAGTACCTGCTGAGCTTTTGCGGCTACTTCCCCGCCGACAAGCCACAGTACACCTGCATAGTACAGATAATAAAGGCGGGCCCCGGCAGTGGTGGCGGAATGTCGGGACTTGTATTCAAGGATATTGCAGAGAGGGTTATGGCAAAGAGCCTGCGCCTGCCGCTACAAGCTGCGACAGACACCCTCAACAGCCACACCCCGGCAGCCAAACACGGGAACCTGACTGCTGCAAACTATCTGCTCGACAAACTCGACATTGAAACAGACAACGACCTGAAGTCCAACGGGGAGTACACATGGGGCAAAATCCGTAAAGAGGGCGAAAAACTCACATACGAGCCCCGAAATATAAAAGAAGGAATAGTACCCGATGTAAGGGGTATGGGTGCCAAAGATGCAATATACCTGCTGAAAAAAGCCGGGCTAAATGCCCGTCTCAGCGGTTACGGTAAAGTTACCCAACAGACAATTCCTCCCGGACAGAAGGTCAGCAAAGGAAGCCATATACACATTACACTAACACCTTAAAATCCATCGGCCATGCAACTGAAAGAGATAACAAGAGAGATACAGTCAAACCACATAATACTCCCCAAGAACGAATCGGAAATAACGGGAGTGAACATCGACTCACGTATGGTTGAACCCGGAGACCTGTTCATCGCCATGCGCGGCACTCAGGTCGACGGACACAAATATATTGCCGCAGCCGAAGAGAAAGGGGCTGTAGCCATAGTGTGTGAATCGCTTCCCGAACAGATTAACCCCAATGTTACCTATATAAAGGTAGCCGACAGCCAGGCTGTCGCAGGCAAGATTGCAACAGCTTTCTACGGCAACCCGACAGAAAAACTCAAACTCGTAGGCGTAACCGGCACCAACGGTAAAACCACCATTGCTACCCTGCTCTACGAACTATTCCGCAGCATGGGACATAAATGCGGCCTACTCTCTACCGTATGTAACTACATCGACGGAGAAGCCTACCCCTCGACACACACCACACCCGATGTTGTGTCGCTCAACCGACTGCTCGGCAGAATGGCCGACGAAGGATGCGAATATGCCTTTATGGAAGTAAGCTCGCACTCACTTGCACAGGAACGTATAGGTGGACTGCGCTTCGCAGGAGGTATTTTCACCAACCTCACACGCGACCACATAGACTTCCACAATACGATGGAGGAGTATCTGAGATGCAAGAAGAGTTTCTTCGACAACCTGCCCTCGGATGCCTTCGCAATAACAAACCTCGATGACAAGAACGGCCCCGTAATGGTACAGAACACACGCGCCGACATCAAGAAATACTCGGCACGCACACTCGGCGACTACAAAGGACGCATAGTGGAGACACACCTCGACGGTATGTTGCTCGAATTCAACCGCATAGAGTTCACAACACACCTCACAGGACGCTTCAATGTAAGCAATCTGCTCGCAATATTCGCCACAGCCGTAGAACTCGGCAAAGAGCCGCAGGAGGTGTTGCGCGTACTCAGCAGCCTGAAGCCGGTATCGGGTCGTTTCGAGACCATACACAGCAAGGAGGGATACACTGCCATCGTAGACTATGCACATACCCCCGATGCCATAAAGAATGTACTAAGCACCGTAAACGAAGTGCTGCGCGGCAAAGGCAACATAATAACCGTAGTGGGAGCCGGAGGCAACCGCGACAAAGGCAAGCGTCCAATCATGGCGCAGGAGGCTGTCAAGGCAAGCACAAGAGTGATAATAACCTCGGACAACCCCCGCTTCGAAGAGCCGCAGGATATTATCAACGATATGCTCGCCGGTCTCAACGACGAACAGCGCCGCAAAGTGATAAGCATCGTAGATCGCAAGGAGGCAATAAAGACAGCATGTGCCCTCGCCGCCAAAGGCGATGTTATAGTAATCGCAGGTAAAGGACACGAAGACTATCAGGAGATAAAAGGAGTGAAACACCACTTCGACGACAAGGAGACAGTAAGAGAAATATTCAACAACCAATAAGACAAACTGACGCACCATGCTCAACTATATATTCCAACTGATGCAGGAGTACAGCATACCCGGATGGCGACTCTTCGGGTACACCTCTTTCCGTGCCCTGCTTGCCATAGTACTCGCCCTGCTCATCTCCTCGATATTCGGAGAGTACTTCATACGCTACTTCAAGAAGAAACAGATAACAGAGACACTGCGCGACGTCGACAAGAACAATCTGAAAGTCGGTGTCCCCACTATGGGCGGACTCATAATCATCGTATCCATCCTCGTACCCTGTCTGCTTATTGGCCGACTGGGCAATGTCTATATGCTGCTGCTCATCGTCACCACCGTATGGTTGGGCATAGTGGGCTTCGCCGACGACTACATAAAGACATTCAAGAAGAACAAGGATGGCATACCCGGCAAAGTGAAGGTTGTGGCGCAGGTAGGTCTCGGCCTGCTCATAGGACTCACCCTCTACCTGAGCCCACAGGCTGTGATGCGCGAGAATATTACCGTAACCAATGCCGGCAACCAGATAGAGGTGCAGCACGAGCAGAAGGCCGAGAAACTGACAAAGACCACAATACCCTTCATCAAGAGCCACAACTTCGACTATGGCGAGATAATGTCCTTCTGCGGGAAATACTCCCACGCGGCAGGATGGGTGCTCTTTGTGATAGTGACCATATTCATTGTAACCGCCGTATCCAACGGCGCCAACCTCAACGACGGCATGGACGGCATGCTGGCAGGCAATGCTGCCATCATAGGTGTTACACTCGGCATACTCGCATATGTGTCGAGCCACGTAAACATGGCAGAATACCTTAATATAATGTTCCTCCCCGGCAGCGAAGAGGTGGTAATCTTCGTATGCGCCTTTGTGGGAGCACTCATAGGCTTCCTTTGGTACAATGCCTTCCCCGCACAAGTATTCATGGGCGACACAGGCAGCCTGACCATAGGCGGAATAATAGCAGTTATAGCCATACTGCTGCACAAGGAGATACTGCTCGTGCTGCTCTGCGGAATATTCGTGGCAGAGAACCTTTCGGTAATCATGCAGGTAGCCTACTTCAAACAAGGAAAAAAGAGAGGGATACGACAGAGAATATTCAAGTGCACTCCCCTGCACCACCACTACACGATAAGCGATGAAAAGCTCGACAAAGAGAGCACATACCTTATAAGAAAACCCCTGAAGCCCATGCACGAAGCCAAAGTTACGGTACGCTTCTGGATAGTAACCATCGTGCTTGCAGCAATAACAATAATGACACTCAAGGTAAGATAACAATGGAAAAAAGAATAGTCATACTCGGTGCCGGCGAAAGCGGCAGCGGCGCAGCCATACTCGCAAAGAAACTTGGATTCGATGTCTTTGTATCGGACTTCGGCAAAATAGCCGACCGCTACAAAGAGCAGCTCGACAGCCGTGGCATACTCTGGGAAGAACAGCAGCACACCGAAGAAAAAATCCTTTCGGCACAGGAGATAATCAAAAGCCCCGGCATACCCGAAACAGCCCCCATTATAGTGAAAGCAAAAGCCGCCGGCATACCCATAATCTCCGAAATAGAATTTGCAGGCCGCTACACCAAAGCCAAAATGGTGTGTATCACCGGCAGCAACGGCAAGACCACAACCACTTCGCTCATATATCACATCTTCCGCGAAGCAGGTCTCAACGTAGGTCTCGCCGGCAACATAGGCAAGAGCCTCGCCCTGCAGGTGGCCGAAGGCGACAAGGACTACTACATAGTGGAATTGAGCAGTTTCCAGCTCGACAACATGTACGAATTCCGCGTAAACGTAGCCGTGCTGATGAACATCACCCCCGACCACATGGATCGCTACGAATACAAGATGCAGAACTATGTGGACTCCAAATTCCGCATCCTGCGCAACCAGCAGCCCGAAGATGCCTTCATCTACTGGAACGACGACCCCATCATCAACCGCGAGCTCGCAAAATACCAGCAACATGGCAAACTATATCCCTTTGCCGAAGATAAGCGAGAGGGCCTCGCAGCCTACACCGAAGGCGAGAAGATTATCTTCACCGAACCGACTGCCTTCAACATGGAGCAGGAAGAACTCGCCCTCACCGGCAAGCACAACCTCTACAACTCGATGGCTGCCGGAATATCGGCCAACGTAGCCGGCATACGCAAAAACACCATACAGGAGGCACTGAAAAGTTTCACAGGTGTTGAACACAGACTCGAAAAGGTAACCGAAATTAACGGAGTGGAATACATAAACGACTCCAAAGCCACCAATGTAAACAGTTGCTGGTACGCCTTGCAGAGCATGAAAAGGAAGACCGTACTCATACTCGGCGGAAAGGACAAAGGCAACGACTACAGCGAAATTGCAGAACTGGTGAAAGAGAAATGCTGCGGCCTCATATACCTCGGCGCCGACAACAGCAAGCTACATGCGTTCTTCGACAGTTTCGGCCTGCCCACAGCCGATGTAGACAACATGCACGACTGCATAGAGACTGCAAGCAAAATGGCAAAAGAGGGTGAAACAGTGCTACTGAGCCCCTGCTGTGCCAGCTTCGACCTATTCAAAAGCTACGAAGACCGCGGCGAACAGTTCAAGCAAGAGGTACACAACCTTAAATAACAACTATAAAAGATGAGCAGAAACATCATAAAAAGAATATTCAAAGGCGACACGGTAACATGGATACTCTTCGCCGTGCTCTGCGCAATATCACTTGTAGAGGTATTCAGCGCAGCCAGCCGTCTCACTATCAGGTACAGCTTGTGGGGACCACTGATAGGACATGCCAAATTTCTGTTGCTGAGCATATTCGCAGCATGGGCTGTACACAATTTTCCTATGGAGTGGTTCAAGAAAGCAGCCCCTTACGCATATGCTTTATTTACGGCGCTCCTTATCTACGGAACAATCTTCGGAGAAGCAAAAGGCGATGCAACACGATGGATAAGTATAGCAGGCTACAGCATACAACCCTCGGAATTTGCACGACTGGGTCTGCTGCTCATAATATCGAAATTCATAGCCGACTGGCAGGAAGACAATGAAACAGCCTGGAATACACTGAAGAAAATAATCATTGTAACACTGGGAGTATGTATACCGATTGTCATTACCAACCTCTCGACGGCACTCATAATACTCTCCGCAGTATACATGATGTTGGTGCTAGCCAAACTGCCCCGTAAACTGATGGCAAAATTTACCTTAGTCTGCATGGCGCTTGCAATTGCGGGAGCAACAACAATAATGGTCATTCCCGCCGAAAAAGTAAGAGGCACCCCATTCAAGAGAGTAGAAACATGGCAAAGCCGAATAAGCAAATACATGCCATTCGGCGAAAAGCAAGAGGAAAAGAAAGTTGACGACGGCAAAGACGACCAGCGCAAATATGCCAACATAGCAATAGCCTCCAGTGGCATAATATTCGGTAAAGGGCCCGGCAACTCCGAGGAGCGCGAATATCTCCCCGAAGCATACTCCGATCTTATATATGCTATCATAATAGAGGAATGGGGACTTATAATAGGCTGTGTAGGATTGCTTATACTCTATCTTACCCTGTTGTTCCACACCGGACAGATAGCCAAGAACTGCGACGACCCATTTGCCGCATACCTGATAATGGGAGCAGCCCTGCTTATAGGTATACAGGCCATGATACATATGTCCATTTCAACCGGACTGTTCCCCATTAGTGGCCAACCGTTGCCACTGATAAGCCGAGGCGGTTCGTCATTGGTAGTCAATAGCGTATACATAGGAATGATACTCAGCGTCAGCAGATATGCAGGCAAGCTAAAAGCTGAAAAAGAGAAAAGAAACTACACACCGGCAGAATAAAAAAGCCGACAAACGACCGACACCATGAGCAAGAACTACCGTATAATAATAAGCGGCGGCGGCACAGGAGGACATATTTTCCCCGCCCTCTCAATAGCCGATGCCATAAGGAGCAAATACCCCGACGCAGAAATACTCTTCATAGGCGCAGAAAACCGCATGGAAATGCAACGCGTCCCCGAAGCCGGATACCCTATAATAGGGCTTCCCGTAATGGGATTCGACCGCAGCAACCCCTTGCGAAACATAAAGGTACTGTGGAAACTCTTCATCAGTCGCCGCAGGGCAAAGAAAATCATCAAGGAATTTGCCCCGCAAGTGGCAGTAGGCGTAGGCGGATATGCCAGCGGCCCAACACTGAACATCGCCGCAAAAATGGAGATTCCCACACTCATACAGGAACAGAACTCCTATGCCGGAGTAACCAACAAACTGCTTGCAAAAAAGGCCAAAATGATATGTGTGGCCTACGAAGGCATGGAGCGCTTCTTCCCTCACGAAAAGATTAAGCTCACCGGAAACCCCGTACGCAACACACTTCTCAGCAAGCAAGGCAGCCGCGAAGAGTGTGCACGTGCCATGAATCTCGATGCAACGAAAAAGACCATACTGCTCGTAGGCGGCAGTCTTGGCGCACGCACCATGAATGAAAGTATGTTGCACTCACTTGACACCATAAAGGCCAATCCCGACATACAATTCGTATGGCAGACAGGCAAATATTACTATAAGGAAATAACCGAACGGATAGAAAAGGCCGGTAAACCCGCAAACCTTACAATAACAGACTTTGTTTCGGATATGGCCTCGGCATTGGGAGCTGCCAATCTCGTCATTTCACGCGCCGGCGCCGGCTCGATATCGGAATTTGCCCTTCTCGGCAAAGCCGTCATACTCGTTCCCTCGCCCAACGTAGCCGAAGACCACCAGACAAAAAATGCAATGGCGCTGATAGAAAAGAGAGCTGCAATACTTGTAAGCGACAGCGAAGCAAAGGAAAAGCTGGTTGCAACGGCAATAGCTACCGTACAAAACGACGATACCCTCGCCACACTCAGCAAAAACATAAGTACAATGGCTAAGCCCAAAGCAGCCGAAGAGATAGCAGAAGAGGTAATACTGCTGGCCGAAGCCTATGCCGAAAAAGAGACAAGACGCAAAAACGAAAATCTGAAATAAGAAGCTCAAATGGAACTCAAGGACATCAAAAACATATACTTCCTCGGCGCCGGCGGAATAGGCATGAGCGCCCTCGTACGCTACTTTCTGAGCGAAGGCAAGGAGGTAGCCGGATACGATCGCACCCCTACCCCCCTCACCTCACAACTCATCGAAGAAGGCGCCATGCTCCACTTCGATGACAATCCCGATTACATCCCCGCAAGCTTCCTCGACAAAGAATGCACGCTTGTCATATACACCCCCGCCATTCCCGGCGACCATAAGGAGTGGCAATTCCTGCGCCAACAGGGCTACATCATAAAGAAACGCGCCGAAGTCCTCGGACTTATCACCCGCGACAAACGAGGTTTATGCATAGCCGGCACCCACGGAAAAACATCAACGTCGACTATGACCGCCCACCTTTTGCACAGTTCACACATAGGCTGCGCAGCTTTCCTCGGCGGCATATCCAAGAACTACCACAGCAACCTGCTGCTCACCGACAAGAGCGACTTTGTGGTAATCGAAGCCGACGAATATGACCGTTCATTCCACCAGCTCACACCATATATTGCACTTATAACCTCCGCCGATGCCGACCACCTCGACATATACGGCACAAAAGAGAACTACCTCGAAAGTTTCGCCCACTTCACCGGGCTCATCCGTGAAGACGGCTACATGATTATCCATGAAGGTCTTGAAGTAACCCCACGCCCCAAAGCCGGTGTAACATGCTACACCTACGGCCGCGAAAGCGGCGACTTCCACGCCGAAAACATACGCATCGGAGGCGGTCGCATCATCATCGACTACATCTCCCCCTTAGGAGATATACATGATGTGGAACTCGGTGTACCCGTCAGCATAAACATAGAAAACGGCATTGCCTCAATGGCAATAGCACAGATAAGCGGCGCCACAGCCGAGGAGATAAGAACGGCAATGGGTACGTTCAGCGGAGTGGAACGCCGTTTCGACTTCAGAATAAAAGAGGACAACATAGTGATGCTCAGCGACTATGCTCATCACCCCGACGAAATAAAGGCCTGCGCTCTCTCCATGAAAGAGCTCTACAGCGACAAGAAGATAACCGCCATGTTCCAGCCCCACCTCTTCAGCCGCACAAAGGACTTCTACCGCGAATTTGCAGCAGCGCTCTCGCTCTTCGACGAGGTGATACTGCTCGACATATACCCGGCCCGCGAGCAGCCTATTCCCGGAGTAACGAGCAACCTCATATACGACAACATCGATGCAGGCGTACAGAAAAGCCAATGCAAACGCTCTGAAGCCGTGGAATACATAAGAGAAAGAAAAGAGGAGTTTGAGGTGCTTATATGCCTCGGTGCAGGCGACCTCGAAAGCGATACTCCGCAAATTGCCGAAATACTTAAACAACGGGATACCAAACACTAAAAACAATGCTCAAGAAGATAGTCATAATAACCGTCAGCATAGCAGCCACAGCCTACCTGTTGCTCGCATTGTTTTACCTGAATACGCCCCCCGCATCACCCAAATGCAAGGGAGTCGAAATAAACATCAGCGACAACGGTACGCAGGTACTGAGTTCCAAAAGCATAGAACAGTACCTCAAGAGCAAAGGCTTCCGCTTCAAAGACACCCCGATGGAAAAAATCAGCAGCATAGAGATAGAAAAAGCCTTGAAGAAGATATCAATAATAGAGGAATGCGAATGCTACAAGACACACAAAGACCTTATAAGCATAAGCATAAGCTGCAAAAAACCCCTCATCCATGTCTTTGACCAGACCGGTGAATACTACCTCGATGAGAAAGGCAACAGGATAAAAAGCATAGAGTCGGCCATATACCTCCCCGTAGCAAGCGGAGAGATTAAAAACGAAGAGACCGTCCGCGGACTAATAAAAATAGCCCAATACCTCGAAGACGACCGCTTCTGGTGCGAACAGACCGAACAGATACACGTTACACCCCGACAGGAAATAGTCCTTGTCCCCCGCATAGGCAACCACTTGATAGAGCTGGGAAAAGCCGACAACATAGAAGAGAAACTATCCAAGCTGAAGGAGTTCTACGAAAAAGGACTCAACAAGATAGGATGGAACAAGTACAACAGACTGAATATAGAATTTGACAAACAAGTCATCTGCACCAAGCAAGATTAACAATATGGCAACAAAAGAATACATAGTAGCACTCGAAATAAGCACCTCCAAGATACAAGGCGCAGTAGGCATCAACGGCTACGATGGCACAACTATAATAGCCTATGCCCAAGAGCCGGTCAAAGGCTTCATATCCAAAGGCGTTGTACGCAACATCGACGAAACAGGCCGGTGCATCAGCAACATAATAAACGCTCTCGAAGAACAGCTTGACGGAGAAAGCATAGAAAAAGCCTACATCTCGATAAATGGCCAATCTGTCAGGTCGATAAAGACCAGCATCGTAACCGAATTCCCCGATTACACCAAGATTACACCCTATATCATCGAGAAGATGGCGCTTGAGAATGATGAAGCCGCGAATATTCCTGCCGATTACCAGAAGATACAGGTAATCACGCAAGAATACAAGCTTGGCGGCGATCCTTGTCTCACCCCGATAGGCATGAGCGTAAACCGCATCGAAGGCAACTACATAAACATAATTGCCAAGAACCAGTTCATGCGCCAGCTCGAAGAGAGCCTAAGCATTGCCAAAGTAGAGATTGCCGACAGCTTTACAGCTGCCAAAATAACCGCAGAAGAATTGCTCAACGACAGTGAAAAACGTGATGGTTGCGCCCTTGTAGACATAGGTGCCGACACCACCACCCTCACATTATACAGCAACGGCATCCTCAGAAGCCTCTGCGTACTACCGATAGGTAGCGACAACATCACCCGCGACCTTGCAGCCGAACACATCTCGTACGAAGATGCAGAAACACTGAAAAAACATGCCGGATACAAACATGGCAGCCTGAGCAACAGCAGCATCAAGAAGGAGTTGCTCGACAAAATCATCAGCGCACGAATGGCCGAAATTCTCCAGAATGTCAACCATCGTATCAAAAACTCGAACGAAAAGATTATATATGCAGTCTTCACCGGCGGCGGCTCACAACTGCGCAACATCGAAGAGTTGATAGCCGAAAACATCCCCGGTATAAAGATGCGCATTGCCACAAACCCGCTTGCCGAATTCAGCATAAACAACGAACATAAGCACAAAGAGGAAATAAGCCCCATCCTGTTAGGCCTCATCAAAAACGGCAAGCAAAACTGCTGCCACGAAGAGCTATACACCGGAATGCAGGAAATTTTCCGGGAAGAAGATTACGATAATCAGCCAACACCAACCCCGAATACAGACCATAATCCACAAACAGAAACAAAAGAAAACCATACAGAAGAATACGTCCTACCCACAGAGCCTGAAGAAGACGAAGAGGAAAAAACAAAAGATACACCTCCCCAAAAACAAAAAAAGAGGAAAGCATCTTCAATAAACATTAGATTCAGACTCTTCACGCGCAAAGTCAACAGAGCCTTCAAGAGCATACTTAACGGCACCATGACATACGTAAACAATGCAACCAAGACCGAAGACGAAGTAAACTTCGACGATACACCCACAGAGAACAAATAAGAAGCCCGGCTTCAAAGAGAGGTCAATAAATAAATCGAACTAATTTATATAACCTCCCTATAAAAGACAAAAAACCACTCAACCATGAACGAAGAAGAAACACTCAAATTCAGAAATACCTGCAATGTTCCCAAAATAATAAAAGTGATAGGTGTAGGCGGTGGCGGCGGCAACGCTGTAGAAAATATGTATCGCACATCTATACACAACGTATCATTTGTGATATGCAACACCGATTCCCAGGCACTTGAAAACTCCCCCATACCTGTAAAAGTGCAGCTCGGCGAAGGACTCGGAGCCGGCAACAACCCCGAAGTTGCACGCAAAGCTGCCGAAGATAGCCGCGAAGAGATTGCAGCCCTTTTCGATGACGGCACAAAGATGGTATTCATAACCGCAGGAATGGGTGGCGGAACAGGCACCGGCGCAGCCCCCGTAGTAGCCGAAATAGCCAAAAGTCTCGGGATACTTACAGTGGGTATTGTAACAATCCCCTTCATGTTCGAAATGAGCAACAAGATACATCAGGCCCTGCGAGGAGTTACAGAAATAGCCAAACACGTGGACGCACTGCTTGTGATAAACAACCAGCGCCTGTTGGAAATCTATCCTGAGTGCAAAATAAAGACGGGATTCAAGAAGGTTGACGAAGTTCTCACCGTCGCCACAAAGAGCATTGCAGAAATCATCACCATCCACGGCATAATAAATCTCGACTTCAAGGATGTAGAAAAGGTACTGAAAGACGGCGGCGTAGCTATAATGAGCTACGGCATCGACAAAGGAGAACAACGCCTTGCCGGAGCATTCGACAAAGCTCTGCACTCGCCACTGCTCAACAACAACAACATTTACGACTCAAAAAAAATACTCTTCAACATCTACATAGAACCCGAAGAGGATGAGGATGACGAAGCAGGATTGAAAGTGGGCGAAATGGAGTGGGTAAACAACTTCATGAAGAGATTCAACCACGATAACATAGAGGTAATCTGGGGTATGAGCGAAGATGAGACACTCCAGAAAGGAGAAGTAAAAGTAACTGTGCTCGCGACAGGATTCGGCATGCACAATATCCCCGAAATGCGCCCTATACTCAAAGAAGACGAGAAACAGAGAGAAACTGAAGAACGCAATATACAGAATATGATGGACAGTTTCTACAAAGAAGAGTACAAAGTATACCTGATGAGCGACACAGACCTCGACAACGACGAACTTATATCGTACATGGAAAACTCCCCCACACACAAACGTATGTCAAGAGATATCCAGAACATGAAGAACATCTCACAGGCGTCAACAAACAACCACGAGTAAGAATCAGCATACAAAGCAATGAGACTGCATCCCACCGGCTACAAAGCAGATGCAGTCTCATTATATTAACTGCACACAATGAGAACCATCACAACAGCCATCGTAATACTTCTCACACACCTCGTGGCACAAGCACAGGAGATTGCATCTGCTATGGATTCATTACTGCGCGACGACCTATTCAAAAGCAGCGACGTGTCGGTAATCATATACGACCTCGATGACGACAAGAGCATATACAGCCACAGAGCAGACAAGATGTGCCGCCCCGCCTCAGTGCTGAAACTGCTTACCTCTGTCGTTGCCCTCGAAAGATTGGGCATAGAGCACACTATAAACACCACCCTGTGCAGCAAAGACGGCAACCTCTACCTGCGCGGAGAGACAGACCCTCTCTTCAGTGAAGCAGACCTCGATGCTATGGTTGCATCTATCCCCGCAGGCATCACCATTGACACCCTCTTTGCCGACTGCACATTCACCGACTCCATCTACTGGGGCCCCGGATGGTCGTGGGACGATACACCGTGGGAATACCAACCCTACATATCGCCGCTCATGCTCAACGGCGGTTGCGTGGATGTATGCGTGAAGCCGTCCGCAAAAGGAACACCGCCTACAGTTACCTGCACTCCCCAATCGGCATACTACACAATTGTCAACGAGGCAAGCAGCCACGATGCCACAAAAGGTAAACTCACCATCATGCGCGACTGGCTCGACAACAGCAACACCATAAGAATACGCGGCAACTGCACCGCAACCACAGGAGAGAGAATGAACCTCATCCGTTCCGATGAGCACTTCATCGCCACACTGATGGAAAAACTGACTGCACGCGATGTAAAAGTAGGCACTACGGCACGCAACCAGACGCCCTGCGATGCAGATACCCTCTACACCTGCCGTCGCCCCATCACAGCCGCTATAAAGGAGGCACTCGAAGAGAGCAACAATCTATGCGCCGAGGCTCTTATATTTCATTTGGGAGCGCTCTACGGCCATCGTCCCATCACTCATAAGGATGGTGTAAACATAGTAAAAGCATTTCTCGAATACAATCTTAAAATAAACGGGGAATACGAAATTGCAGACGGCTCGGGACTTTCACTATACACCTACATATCGGCAAATACAATGATGCAGGCACTCAAGCATGCATACAATAACAAACTGATTTACAGCACAATAGAACAGCACCTACCTCTTTCGGGATGGACAGGCACACTTAAAGGCCGCATGGCAGGAACAGCAGCCGAACGCAAAATACGCGCAAAAACAGGCACCGTAAGCGGAATATGCACCCTTGCAGGATATGCACAGGCGCGAAACGGACACACACTTGCCTTTGTTATCTTCAATCAGGGAATAATGAAGTCCAAGCTTGCCCGCCGCTGGCAGAACAAGGTGTGCGAACTTATGTGCAGATAATGTGCAGATAAATATAGAGACAACCATTATGAAAGCAATGATTTTCGCTGCAGGGCTCGGAACGCGTCTGAAACCCCTGACCGACACCCTTCCCAAAGCTCTCGTCCCCGTATGCGGCAAGCCGCTCATAGAGCACGTTGCACGCAAAATAACATCGGCAGGCATAGACGACATTGTGGTAAACATCCATTACTTTGCCGACAAAATAGAGGCATGGATAAATGAACAGGAGTGGATAACCACCGACGGAAAGAGCAAAGGAAAAACCCGCTTCGCCATCAGCGACGAGCGCACCAGCCTGCTCGAAACCGGAGGCGCCATACTCCACGCACGTTCTCACCTCGAAGGCTGCGGCAGTTTCCTCATCCACAACGTGGACATACTATCGGACTGCGACCTGCAACAGTTCATAGCCTCGCAGCGCGACGAAGCACTCGCCACACTGCTTGTGAGCAACCGCAAGACCAGCCGCTACTTTCTGTTTAACCCCACAGACCTGCGCCTCGTAGGATGGATGAATACCGCCACCGGCGAGTACCTTACAATATCTCCCGAAACAGACCCCGCTGAATGTCGCGCACTTGCCTTCACCGGCATACACATGATGAGCGACAAAGTATTCGCGCTGATGGAGGAATACATTAAGGAAAAACAACTCCCCGGCGACACAGCAAGCGGTACACGCTTCCCCATAAAGGACTTCTATCTGTGGGCTGCAAGCAGAAAACCCATATACGCAGTCGAGGCAGAAAACCTACATCTAATCGATGTAGGCAAGCTCGATGCCCTTAAGCCCGCCGAAGAATTTATACTCAGCCAAGAGAACAGATAATACCCCCGCCCGACTGACACACGCCAGTCGGGCTTTTCTTTACCAAGCAACGCCGAAAATCCATTTCTTTGTTGTATCTTCGCAGTAGAAAAATCTCTAACCAACAAAAAAGAAAGAGTTGTGAAATTCCAATACGATGTAATAGTAATAGGCGCAGGACACGCAGGATGCGAAGCAGCAGCCGCCTCTGCCACTCTCGGAGCAAAGACTTGCCTGATGACCATCGACATGAACAAAATAGCTCAGATGAGCTGTAATCCCGCCATAGGCGGCATTGCCAAAGGACAGATAGTACGCGAGATTGATGCTCTCGGCGGACAGATGGGAATCATCACAGACAAGGCTGCAATACAGTTCCGCATGCTCAACCGCTCGAAAGGCCCCGCAATGTGGAGCCCAAGAGCACAATGCGACAGAATGAAGTTCAGCCAGCTGTGGCGCGAAACACTTGAAAATACTCCCAACCTGCACATATGGCAGGATATTGCCACTGAGCTTATCGTAGAGGAAGGAAAAGCCGTAGGCGTAAGGACACAGCTCGGAGCAGAATTCCGCGCAACCTGCACCATTATCACAGCCGGCACATTCCTCAACGGACTGATGCACGTAGGCAAAGTGATGATAGAGGGTGGACGTGTAGCCGAGCCGGCAGCAAAAGGACTCACCGAGTCAATTACCCGTCACGGCATACGAAGCGACAGAATGAAGACCGGAACACCCGTCCGACTTGACAAACGCTCAATAAACCTCGAATTGACCGAGCAACAGGAGGGCGAAAATGATTTTCACCGTTTCTCATACAAAAAGACAAAAAGAGCACTCAAACAGTTACCATGCTGGATGTGCTACACAAATCCCGAAGTACACGACACTCTGCGCAGCGGACTCGACGAATCACCACTCTACAACGGACAGATTCAGAGCATAGGACCACGCTATTGCCCCAGCATAGAGACAAAAATAGTAACCTTTGCCGAGCGCGACAGACACCTGCTCTTCCTCGAACCTGAAGGCGAAGAGACACAGGAGATATATGTAAACGGTTTCTCATCATCACTACCGATGGAGGTGCAGTTGACAGCCCTGCGCAAGATACCGGCACTGAAAGACGCAGTAGCCTACCGTCCCGGATACGCCATAGAGTACGACTTCTTCGACCCCACACAGCTCAACCACACACTTGAATCAAAAGTCTTGGAAAATCTCTATTTCGCCGGACAGGTCAACGGCACGACAGGATACGAAGAGGCTGCCGGACAGGGACTCATCGCAGGTATCAATGCCGCACTGAAAATCGCAGGCAAGGAACCCTTCACGCTCAAACGAGACGAAGCATACATAGGAGTGCTCATCGACGACCTTGTAACAAAAGGTGTGGACGAACCCTACAGAATGTTCACTTCGCGTGCCGAATACCGCATACTGCTGAGAGAGGACGATGCAGATATGCGCCTCACAGCAAAATCCTACGCGATAGGACTCGCCGACAAGGAGAGATACGAAGCAATGCTCAAAAAGCAGAAACAGATACAGGAACTGACAGACTTCATAGAAAACTTCTCCATGAAGCCAGCCCTCATAAATGACGCACTCGAACAGATGGGCACTACCCCACTCTCTCAGGGATGCAAGTTAGTCTCGCTCATTGAGCGTCCGCAGATAGGCATACTGCAAATGGCCGAACATGTAAAAGCACTCGGCGATAGACTGGAGCGACTCGGTGACGACAAAGAGGAAATTGCCGAGGCAGCGGAGATACAGATTAAATATCGCGGCTACATAGAGCGCGAGCGCGAACTTGCCGAAAAGAGCAACCGACTGGAGAATATCCGCATTAAGGGCAAGTTCAACTACAGCGAACTTCAATCCCTCTCCACCGAGGCACGACAGAAGCTCACAGCCATCGACCCCGACACATTGGCACAGGCAAGCCGCATACCCGGAGTCTCGCCCAGCGACATTAACGTGCTGTTAATCCTCGCTCAACGATAAAATTTGTTCCACGTGGAACATTCCTATTTTATACAAAACCACGACATTAGCCAACCCCTAAAAAGACAGAAACAGATGAACACAGAACTACTATTAAAGAACCTGCGCTCGATACCCGACTTCCCCATCCCCGGAATCCTCTTCCGCGATGTTACCTCACTCTTCAAAAGTGCCGAGTGCATGAAGGAGCTCGACGACACACTCTACGAAATGTATAAAGAGTGCGGAATAACAAAAGTGGTAGGCATAGAGTCGCGCGGCTTTGTGATGGGTGCCACCCTCGCCGTTAGATTGGGGGCCGGATTCGTCCCCGTGCGCAAACCCGGCAAATTACCCGCAGAAACTATCAGCGAAAGCTACAGCAAGGAGTACGGCACTGACACAATAGAGATACACAAGGATGCTATCGACGAGAATGATGTCGTACTGTTACACGACGACCTACTTGCCACCGGCGGAACAATGCTCGCTGCATACAATCTTGTAAAGAAGATGAACCCCAAGAGGGTTATGATAAACTTCATCATAGAACTGGACGACCTTAAAGGGCGCGAGATTTTCCCCGCCGATGCACAGATAGACTCACTGTTGCATCTCGAAGGAGAATAGGAAACAGAAACAAACCCCAAAACAAATACTGAAAAGATGGACAAACGGGAGCAAACGGCAAGAACGGAGTACATAAAGAGCATCGTCAATAATCTGCCCGATGCTCCCGGATGCTATCAATACCTCAACGACGAGGGAGTGATAATATACGTTGGAAAGGCCAAGAATCTGAAGCGCCGCGTCTCCTCCTACTTCAACAAAGAGCAGCAGACAATGAAGACGCGCCTGCTTGTCTCCAAGATAGCCGACATAAAATACATTGTCGTAAACAGCGAATCGGATGCCCTGCTGCTCGAAAACAATCTTATTAAAAAGCACAAGCCACGATACAATGTGCTACTGAAGGACGACAAGACCTACCCCTCGATATGTATCACCGGAGAATACTATCCGCGCATATTCAAGACACGCAAAATAGTTCCCGGCATAGGACGATACTACGGCCCCTACAGTAATGCAGGCGCTCTGAGTGCATTGTTACAGCTGATAAAGGAGATGTACCCCCTACGCACTTGCAGACTCAATCTCACCCCTGAAGCAGTACGCAGCGGCAAATTCAGTCCTTGCCTCGAATATCAGATAAAGAACTGTTGCGCACCATGCATAAGCGCCACCACACACGAAGAGTATCAAAGATACATAGAAGAGGTACGCGACATACTCAAAGGAGACATAAAGAAACTCACCTCGACAATCATCGCAGAGATGCAACGCGAGGCCGAGAATCTCAATTTCGAGAAGGCGCAAATACTGAAAGAACGCTACCAATTGATCGAGAATTTCCGCACACGCAGCGAAGTAGTAAGTCCTACAATATCCAATGTAGATGTATTCTCAATAGAAAGTGATGAAAAGAGCGCATTCATCAATTTTCTGCACATTACCAACGGCTGCATAAACCAAGCCTTCACCATCGAATACAAGAAACGGCTCGATGAAAGCGACGAAGAATTGCTTACAATGGGCATAGTGGAGATGCGCGAAAGATTCAATAGCAATGCACGCGAAATAATTCTTCCATTCGAAACAGAGGCCACATTTGCCGGAGTAACCACAATAACCGTGCCCCAAAAAGGCGAAAAAAGACGTCTGCTTTCACTCTCTCAGCTGAACGTAAAACAGTATCGTGCCGACCGCATGAAGATGGAAGATAAGCTCAATCCCGAACAGAAGGCCACCCGCCTGATGAAAGAGATACAGCAGGAGACAGGAATCGATAAACTACCCGTAATAATCGAATGTTTCGACAACTCCAACATACAAGGAAGCGATGCGGTAGCCGCCTGCGTAGTATTCAAAAAGCTGAAACCATCAAAGAAGGACTATCGCAAATACAACATTAAAACCGTAGAGGGCCCCGATGACTACGCATCAATGCGCGAAGTAGTCCGCCGCCGCTACAGCCGCGCTCTCGAAGAAGGCACTCCCCTACCCCACCTGATACTCGCCGATGGAGGCAAAGGACAGATGGAGGCCATACGCCAGATAGTAGAAGACGAGTTGCACCTTGACATACCCATAGCAGGCCTCGTAAAAGACGGCCGCCACCGCACCACAGAACTGATAGTAGGCCGCAACGGCGAAAGCATAGGACTCAAGCAGAACAGCGCCCTCTTCCGCCTGATGACACAGATACAGGACGAAGTACACCGTTTCGCCATAACCTTCCACCGCGACAAACGCAGCAAACGGCAGACAGCCTCGGAGCTCGACACCATCAAAGGAATAGGCGAAAAGAGCAAGCAGGCACTGCTCACACACTTCAAAAGCGTCAAACGCATAAAGGCTGCAACACACGAAGAAGTGGCTAAAATCATAGGAGAATCCAAAGCCCAAACAGTGCTTGCCGCACTCAACAGACAAGAAGAATAACCACCTCATAGAAGAGAAAAACAATGAGAGCACTTATACAAAGAGTAAAAAAAGCCTCCGTAACCATTGACGGCACCCAGAAATCAAAGATAGGAAACGGCCAGCTAATCCTCATAGGCATCGAAGAGAGCGACAACTCAGAGGAGATAGAATGGCTTGTGAAGAAGTGCGTCAACCTGCGCATATTCGACGACGAGCAGGGAGTGATGAACAAATCCATCCTTGAGACAGACGGCGAAATACTCGCAGTGAGCCAATTCACACTGATGGCATCCACAAAGAAAGGCAACCGCCCATCATACATCCGCGCCGCCAAGCCCGAAATATCCATCCCCCTCTACGAAGAATTCTGCCGCAAAATGGAAGCAGCATTGAACAAACCCATCGCCACCGGCGTCTTTGGAGCAGACATGAAAGTAGAACTGATAAACGACGGTCCCGTAACAATATTCATCGACACAAAGAACAAGGAATAGCATGACAATAAAAGAGGCACAAGAGCGCATAGACGCATGGATAAAAGAGTACGGAGTGCGCTACTTCGACGAACTTACAAACATGGCAATCCTCACCGAAGAGGTTGGCGAGGTTGCACGCATCATGGCACGGCGCTATGGCGAACAATCCTTCAAGGAGGGCGAGAAAGCCGACCTCGGGGATGAACTTGCCGATGTACTCTGGGTACTCATCTGCATAGCCAACCAGACAGGCACAGACCTGACAGAAGCCCTGAAAAAGAACCTCGAAAAAAAGACCAGAAGAGACCACAGCAGACACACAGGCAACCCAAAACTGAAATAGAAATTCAACAAGTATAACCAACAAAAAACATCAGATATGAGCGAACATCACCACTGCGATTGCCACGAAGGGCATCACCATTACGACAGCAACGAGGAGAGCAAATACCAATACATCCTCGACGAATACAGCACAGCCCCCACTGAAGAAGAGGTTGCAAGAGCCATAAAGAAAATAACCGAAGAAAAGGTCGGAAAAAACAGGAACAAAGAGGCGCTTAAAACAATATATTCATGCCTCGACCTCACCTCACTGAAGTGCACCGACAACGCCGAGGGCATCCTCACACTCACCGAAGTGGTAAACAATTTCGAAGAGAAATATCCCTACCTCAAGAACGTAGCCGCAATATGCGTTTACCCCAACTTCGCAAACATCGTCAGCCAATCACTCGAAGCAGAGAGCGTGGAGGTAGCCTGCGTATCCGGCGGCTTCCCATCATCGCAGACATTCAGCGAAGTGAAGATAGCAGAGACAGCCCTCGCACTGCAAGAAGGCGCCACAGAGATAGACATAGTGCTGAGCATAGGAAAGCTCCTCAGCGGCGACTACGAGAGCCTCTGCGACGAAATACAGGAGCTAAAGGACCTCTGCGGCGACCGTACACTGAAAGTTATACTCGAAACAGGCATACTGCGCAGCGCAGAAAACATCAGAAAAGCCGCCATTCTATCCATGTACTCAGGTGCAGACTTCATAAAGACCTCCACCGGCAAGGAGGCCGTAGGCGCCACTCCCGAAGCAGCCTACATCATGTGCCGCACCATAAAGGAGTACCACGCAAAGACCGGCCGCAAGATAGGCTTCAAGGCTGCAGGAGGCATAAGCACCATCGACGATGCCCTACTCTACTACACCATCGTAGAAGAGACATTGGGCAAAGAGTGGCTCGACAGCAAACTCTTCAGAATAGGAACCAGTCGTCTCGCAGCCACACTCCTCAACGAAATAACCGAGTAAAAACCGATAAAAACTGACTAAAATGAAAAAACTGACACTACTGCTTGCAACCCTGCTCATAAGCATCGCCCTGCCTGCACAAGAGCGCGAAACAGTGTGGCCGAAAGGCAAAATGCCCAACCGCCAAGAGCACCAGATTGCAGCCATGACAAACGAGACAAGCGTCAAAGGATTCAAGCCCGACAAACACCGCATCGCCTACATAGAATGGTACGATGCACCCGCCAAAGAGACAAGAAACGGCGGTTGCATGATACTCATCTCAGGCGGCAGTTACGAATGTTGCTGCGATGTAGGTTACATAAAATACTGGAACGAAGAGTTCACCAAACTCGGCTTCCAATGCGTCAATCTTGTCTATCGCACACCCCGCCCCGTAGGACTGCCAATCTACCAGACAGCATGGGAGGACGGACAACGCGCAGTGCGCATGATAAGAAGCGAAGCAAAGAAACGCGGCTTCGACCCCGAAAAGATAGGTACCGTATCAATGTCAGCCGGCTCACACCTTGCACTGCTGCTCGCCACAAGCTCACAGACACGCTCCTATGAGCCCATAGACAAGCTCGACTCAATACCCTGCCACATCAATTGGGCAATAGTAAATGCACCCGCATACGGCACTACAGACGCCGAGAGCGGCACCCCCGCCACACGACAGGGATACGGCACAGATGTAACACTGAGCAAAGTATTCAAATTCGACGAGCGCACCTGCCCCATGAGTCTCCACCACGGTGGCCGCGACATCTACGCACCGCAGACATCCACACTCGTCTACCGCCAGTTGCGCCGCATGAAAATACCCGCAGAACTCCACCTCTACGCTGATAAAGGACACGCTGCCCTCGGTCTTGCACGCGGCATAGAATTCATGCGACAGATGGGCTACATTGCCCCTCTCGCAAAGGCAGAAAACATAATGGATAGATACGCAAGCGACGAACACCGTGCATCACACACAAAAGCCAACATATGGCCCGACGGCAAAATGCCCGATGCACAAACCAAGCAGTGTACCCCCTACATCGAGTGGCACATGCCCAAAGAACTAAAGACAAAAGCCATACAGATAATCTACTCAGGCGGAAGCTATGAGCACAACGACCTGGACGGATTCGAAGTAACCCCCTACCGCCGCTACCTCAACGAAAAAGGTATGGCAGTTGTAACCCTCAAATACCGCACACCCCGCCCCGAAGGCCTTGCAAAACACACAACAGCATGGCAGGATCTCCAGCGTACCATAAAAATAGTAAGACAAGAGGCAGCATCACGCGGACTCGACCCCAACCGCATAGGCATCATGGGAAGTTCGGCAGGCGGCCACCTCACCCTTATGGGAGTAACCTCATCTCTGCATCAGTCATATATGCCTATAGACGAAATTGACAAACAGCCCTGCAACGTACAATGGGGAATAGGTATCTATCCTGCCTACGCCCTTACAGATGGCCTTGAGAACCCCAATAAGGGCGGCGGCAATGACGACAGCGCCATCCTCGCTCCCGAATTCTCATTCGACCTTAAGACCGCACCCATGCTCCTCATTCACGGCGATGCCGATGGTTGGGCTGCAATGAACTCGGTAAAGACATGGGAAAAACTGTTGAAGATGGGCATACAGTCCGAACTGCACACACTCGCCACACGCGGCCACTGCTTCCAGAGCAGCTCCGTACCCGGCACAGGCAGCTACACACACCTCGACAGAATATGGGAATTCCTCACAGCAAAAGGATTCAACAAATAGACAAACTGTTGTAAAAACAGCAAATTACCCTGCAAAGAATATGCTCTTTGCAGGGTAATTTATTTATTATCAAACAATTAAATTATTATTTATTCCTTGAAATTGCAAAATCAAGATAAAGTGTAAGCACCTCGCGCATCTCGTCGCTGACCGATGCAGGAATAAGCGCAAGCGCCTCGGCACGGAACTCCTCAATGCGTCTGAGAGCATAATCGATGCCACCGGCATCCTTAGAAAGTGCAATGAGTGTCTCAATCTCTGCATCAGACATTGTGTAACCCTCGGAAAGTTTGGCAAGCAATTCGCGTGCAAAATCGGAATCAGTGTTGTTCAGCACATATAGAGCAGGCAATGTAATCTTGCCCTCGCGCATATCACTGCCCGTAGGCTTACCCACCTCGGCAGAATCGTAATAATCGAAAATATCATCCTTAATCTGAAAACAGATACCCAACAGTTCGCCGAAGCGTGCAAAAGCCTCCACCATCTCCGCATCAGCGCCGACAGAGAGCGCACCGAAGCGGCAACAAGTGGCAAAGAGCGAAGCAGTCTTGTTACGGATAATCTCAATATAATTTTCCTCGGAAAAGCCACCACTCTGCTGAAGCTGCAACTGCAACAGTTCACCCTTGCTCAACTGCTGTCCCAATAACGAAAGAGCCTCCACTATCTCCACATTCCTTGTCAGCGAAGCATTCTGCAAAGCAGACGAAAAAATATAATCACCGGCAAGAATTGCTATACGGTTCGAAAAAAGCGTGTGCAACGAAGGAACGCCGCGGCGCATGGGACTCTCGTCCACAACATCATCGTGCAACAGGCTCGCCGTATGCAACAGCTCCAAAGAGGCAGCCGCATAGTTCGAGCACTCCCCTACCCTACCGGCAACACCCTTCGCTACAAGAAGCACCAGCATAGGGCGCATCATCTTGCCGTTTGAACGGTTCACATGAGAGAGCGCACGGTTCAGTAGAGGAATATTGCTGCGGAACAAAGTAGCATAATACTCCTTGAAAGCCGAAAATTCAGCCTCAATCGGCTGCTGTATTTTAAGAAGACTCATATCTTTATAACATCATATTTTTGCAAAAGTAATAAAAAAGAATAGGGTATATAGCAAAAATTGCTTATTTTTACATTCACATACATTTATACGCACATTATGAAGAAACTATTCCTGCTTGACGCATACGCACTTATCTACCGCGCATACTACGCATTCATAAAAAGCCCGCGCATAAACTCCAAAGGATTCAACACCTCCGCCATACTGGGATTCGTCAACACACTTGAGGATATACTCAAAAAAGAGAACCCCGACTACATAGGAGTAGCCTTCGACCCCAAAGGAAAGACCTTTCGCCACGAAGCCTACGAAGCCTACAAGGCACAACGCGAAGAGACCCCTGAGACCATACGCGAATCCGTACCTATTATAAAGGAGATACTCGCCGCATACAGAATACCCATCCTCGAAGTCCCCGGCTACGAGGCCGACGATGTTGTAGGCACACTCGCCCGTCAAGCCGAAGGCACAGGAGTAGTAACCTACATGATGACACCCGACAAGGACTACGGTCAGCTGGTAACCCCCACCACCCTCATCTACCGTCCCAAGTACGGCGACAAGGAATTCGAAATAATGACACCCGAAAGAGTCGTTGAAAAATTCGGGCTCAGCCGCACCGACCAGGTGATAGACCTGCTCGGACTCATGGGTGATGCCAGCGACAACATCCCCGGCTGTCCCGGAGTAGGAGAAAAGACAGCACAGAAGCTCATAGCAGAATTCGACAACATAGAGAACCTGCTTGCCAACACCGACAAACTGAAAGGTGCCCTCAAGACAAAAATCGAAGAGAACAGAGAGCAGATACTCTTCAGCCGCTTCCTCGCCACCATAAAGACAGATGTACCCATCACGCTGGACATGGAAGCACTCAAACGCGAAGCACCCGACGAAGAGAAGCTCACCGCCCTGCTCGACCTCTACGAACTTCGTGCACTCAAAAAGAGAGTGCAAAAAACCACCACTACCCTACCCGACCTCTTCGGCAACCCTGCGCCGGAAGAAAAAGCGGCACCCTCGACAGCAACCCCAAAAAGAGACAAAATTCAAGGCTCTCTCTTTGACATATTTGACGAGGAGAGTACGGGCGACGAAAAAAAATCGACGCATTTGAGCTTAAAAGACCTCAATCACAGCTATCATCTCATTGAGCGACAAGAAGATATATCCTCTCTGACAGCTACACTGAAAAAAGCACAAACTGTGTGCTTCGACACAGAGACCACCGGAACCAACCCCATAGAGGCCGAAATTGTAGGCATCAGCTTCTCAATCGAAGAAAATTGTGCATATTACGTACACCTTCCCCACAAAAGGGCCGAAGCACAAAAAATCCTCGACCGGCTGAAAGAGATACTCGAAGACGAGACAACCACCAAAGTGGGACAAAACATGAAGTACGACATAACCGTCCTCGCCAACTACGGCATAGAGGTAAAAGGAAAAATGTTCGACACCATGATAGCCCACTATGTGTTGCAGCCAGAACTCTACCACAACATGGACTACCTTGCCGAAACATACCTCGGCTACGAGACAATAAAGATAGAAACACTCATAGGCCCTCGCGGAAAGGGACAACGCAATATGCGCGACCTCACAGGCACGCAGATATACGAATATGCCTGCGAAGATGCCGACGTAACCCTGAAACTGAAAAACATCCTCGAAGCAGAACTAAAGAGAGAGGGATGCGAAAAGCTATTCTACGAAATAGAGATGCCGCTCGTCCCGGTACTCGCCCACATGGAGCGCAATGGCGCAAGGATAAACACAGCATCGCTGCGCGAGACCTCCACCCTCTTCACCAACCGCATGCACGAGATTGAAGAAAAAATATACACCCTCGCCGGCGAACCGTTCAACATAGCCTCGCCCCGACAGGTAGGCGACATACTCTTCGGCAAACTGAAAATCGTCGAAAAACCCAAAAAGACAAAGACCGGACAGTATGTAACCTCCGAAGAGGTACTAACACAGGTGCAACACAAACACCCCATCGTGCAGCTCATACTGCAACACCGCGGACTGAAGAAACTGCTCGGCACATACGTCGATGCCCTCCCCGAACTTATCAACCCCCGCACAGGAAAGATACACACATCGTACAACCAGACGGTAACCGCCACAGGTCGCCTCAGTTCCAGCAACCCCAACTTGCAGAATATCCCCATACGCGACGAGGATGGCAAGGAGGTGCGCAAAGCCTTCATCCCCGAAGAGGGCGAAGAGTTCCTCTCGGCCGACTACTCACAGATAGAGTTGAGGATAATGGCCCACCTGAGCGGCGACAGCAACATGATAAACGACTTCACAAGCGGACACGACATACATGCCGCCACCGCTGCAAAAATCTACAAGAAGCCCATCGAAGAGGTAACAAAGGATGAACGCCGAAAGGCAAAGACAGCCAACTTCGGCATCATCTACGGAATATCGGTCTTCGGTCTTGCCGAACGCATGAATGTTGACCGCCGCGAAGCAAAGGAACTCATAGAAAACTACTTCGCCACCTACCCCGGTATATATGCCTACATTGAGCGTTGTAAGGAGGAGGCACGCGCCAACGGATACGTAACTACCCTCTTCGGCCGCAAACGCTTCCTGCCCGACATAAATTCGCGCAACGCAGTAGTACGCGGATACGCCGAAAGAAATGCCGTAAACGCCCCCATACAGGGCAGCGCTGCCGACATTATAAAGGTAGCCATGATAAACATACACCGCCGCATGACAGCCGAAAATATGCGCTCCACAATGATACTTCAGGTACACGACGAACTCAACTTCAGCGTCGCCCCCGACGAGCGCGAAAAACTGCAACAACTGGTAGTCGAAGAGATGCAACGCGCCTGCACTCTCAGCGTACCCCTCACAGCCGACTATGGTTGGGGCACAAACTGGCTCGAAGCACACTGATAAAAAACCAACAAACTATACTATGAACAAAGCAAACATCTACCGACAGATTCTTGCAACTGCAATTATCGCACTGATGGCAATACTCCCATGCCATTCACAAAAAAGATACACTAACCCGGTATTCAAAGCCGACTTTCCCGACCCCAGCGTACAACGTGGTACCGACGGCTACTTCTACGCCTACGCCACCGGACCCAACTGTCTCAGGAGCAAAGACCTTGTAACATGGGAAAGCGTAAGTAAAGTAATCGATCGCCCCACATGGAACGACACCACATATGTCGACTCCGAAGGCAAAAAGAAGACCGACTACTACAGTTTCTGGGCATGCGATGTAAGCCGCGTGGAGGACAAATATGTAATGTACTACGCCTGCGCCCTGTGGGGCAACGGCAGCCGCACAGGCATAGGCGTTGCCGCCGGCAACACACTCACCAAATTCGACGACAAGGGCAAGATGTTCCGCAGTACAGAAATAAAAGTGGAAAACAGCATAGACCCCGTCTATTGGGAAGACAAAGACAAAAAATATCTCGCATGGGGAAGCTGGAACGGCATATACATCTCCGAACTTGCCGAGGACGGACTAAAACTCAAGGACCCCTCGAAAAAGACAATGATAGCCGGCACCGCCTTCGAAGGAGCCATGATACACAAACGCGGCAACCTCTACTATCTCTTTTGCAGCGTAGGAAGCTGCTGCGACGGACTCAACAGCACCTACCACTGCGTCGTAGGCCGAAGCACCAAACTTTTAGGCCCTTATCTGAGCAAGACAGGCGGCAAGATGCTCGACAACAACTACACCACCGTACTACGCGCAAACAGCCGCTGGATAGCACCCGGCCACAACAGCGAAATAATCACCGATGACAACGGCGACGATTGGCTGCTCTACCATGCAATAGACAAAAAAGCCCCCGACGACGGCCGCATGATGCTGCTCGACAAAATAACATGGAGCGACGACGGCTGGCCCACAATAAACAACAACACCCCATCGACAACCCAACAGGCAGCACCCGTATTCTACGAAGGCGACGGCGCCAACCTCAACTACCTTTTCAGAAACATGGACATGAGCAAAAGCTCATTCAAATATTGGGACATCACAAAAAGCGAAGACTGCAACCTAATATCAGGCGTAGGCACCAACCACTACTCGGTAGGCTGCGCAAAGGATAGCGGCACATTCGACATCAGCCAGACAGCAACGGGCATAAAGAACGGTCTTTACGAAATAAAGACAAATGCCTTCGACTCGGAATATAACGTATCGGCATACATAAACCTCACCGAAGAGCCCATACACAATGCTTCACAGCCCGAAGAGCTGCCCACCACACACACGACAGCCTGCACACAATTCAATCAAGGCAAATTCGCACGCAGTTTCTACGGCCTTGTTGCCGACGGCACACTGAAGATTGGCATACGCACCACCTCACCCCTCACTGCCGGCGAAACATTCTACATAGGAAAGACGCAGGTAATATACCGCGAAAAGAACCCCGCCGCCCTCGCATCTGTACTCAACAGCTACTACCTGATGGCAGAAGCAACTTTCGCACGCCCCGAAAAGTTCTACAAAGGCTACCGCACAGCAATAGAAACATATCGCAACACGGCCGAAAGCACCACCGACAACGACACACGATACAACCAACTGCTTGCCATACACAACACCCTCGACAGCATAAACATAAGCAGAGAACTGTACGACACATTGCAGAAAAAGTTAGAATGGATGCAGGCCGAAATAACAAAAGCCGAACAAGGCAACTACTGCAATTCCGAAACAAAATACCTATACGAAAAGATACTCGGGGCCTACAACCAATGCACAGCCGACAACGGAAGCATCTCCCTCTATCTCGACAAGATGGAAGAGACCATACACAACATCAGATACAACTATCAAAGAGGCGATGGTACAGCCGAAAACCCCTACATCATATCTCGCCCCGAACAGATGATGCAGATGCACAAAGTGCTTGTAAAGGAAAAAATGATATACTTTGCAATGGATGCCGATGTCGACATGAAAGGCTACACATGGGAACAGCTCAATACAGCCGACAACAACTACCGCCACTGGATAAACTTCGACGGACGCGGACACATAATACGCAACCTCACACCCTCGTCAGACGAAGGCTATCCAAGTTTCTTCGGCATACTATGCGGTGAATGCCGCAACGTAGGTTTCGTTGATGCCCGCATCATAAGCAGTGCATCAGGAGCTGGCATCTTGAGCGGTTATATGGGGCACAATACATTCTCCGACGAAGATGGTAACAAATACCCTGTAATAGTAGAAAACTGCTACTTCACAGGCAGCATAGAAGCCCGCGGATACGTAGGCAGCGTAGGAGGTACGCTCAATGCCTCCCCCATCACCATACGCAATGTATATACAGCCGTAGAGATAACCGGCACCGGCACCAACCGCAACTACTATTACGGCGGTATTGTAGGCCGCGTATGCACTCGACTGACCATAGAAAACAGCTACTCCACAGGCTCTGTTACAGGCTCAAAAGCCGCCCCGATAGCAGCAGGCGGACAGACAGCCACCACCCCTGCAAGCAAATACGTAAACGTGATAGCATGGAACAACTCCATAAACGGAACAAACAGCAAGAGCGACCTATCATCATTCGCCATCACCGAAGAGGAGGACACCCTCATCAACACCTACAGCTACGCAGGAATGAAGCTCGATGGTACAGAAATAACCGATGGCAAAAGCCACGAAGAACTGCAAAGCATAGCCTCGGAATGGGGCGGAGCTTGGCACAGCGATGCCACAGCCGGCAACGGCTACCCCATACTCAAATGGCAGTTCGAGCGCGGCGACTACAGCGAAATATGCGGCCATTCGACCACCAATGCCATACAAGGCATAGAGGCGCCCGATGGTAAAGCCAATGGCATTTACGACCTCAGAGGAAGAAAAGTAACTACCCCTACAAGAGGCGTTTACATCATAGATGGAAAAAAGAGAATATACAGATAATCAGAAAAACAATACTCACTAATTTATATAAGTTCACAAAAAAATAAAAAAGGGGTGCCCCATCGTCAAAAACCGAAAAATCGACAGGGCACCCCCACTTTATAAACCTCTTTACACTGCTCTTTTACATAAAGAAAATAATAAGCAACTGAGCCGAAAGCACACGCAAGAACATAGTAAGCGGATATACAGTAGCATAACCCACCGAAGGCGAGTCGCAAGCTGTCTGCTCGTTCGAATAGGCAAGTGCCGGAGGATTGGTCATGGCACCCGACAACACACCTATGAGCTTGAAATAGTTCACACCATAGACATAACGTCCCACAAAGCCCGCAACAAGCAACGGCACGACAGTGATAATAACTCCATAACCTATCCACACATATCCGCCACCGTTGACCACTGTATCGACAAAGCCATCACCTGCTCCAAGTCCCACGCAAGCAAGGAAAAGCGAAATACCAATCTCGCGAATCATCAGGTTGGCACTCATCGTCGTATAAGTAACAAGTTTGCAATCAGGACCGAAACGGCTCACAAGAATAGCCACAATCAACGGACCTCCCGCCAATCCCAGCTTCACAGGCTGCGGAATACCGGGGAATGCAAAAGGAATGGAACCTATAAGGCAACCAAGCGCAATGCCGATGAAGATGGGAATAAGATTAGGATGGTCGAGGCGCTTCATGGAGTTACCAAGCACCTTCTCGGCATGAGAGACAGCAAGTTCGCTGCCGACAATCGTTACACGGTCTCCCATCTGAAGACGCAAATGGGGAGTAGCCACAAGATCGACACCCGAACGGTTGATTCTCGTAATATTTACACCAAGATTATTACGGATTTTCAGCGAAGAAAGATGTCTGCCGTTCAGTTCGGGTCTTGTAACAAGCACACGACGCGAAATCAACTGCGAAGAGTCGCTGTCCCATCTCATCTCACATACCTCGCCTATGAATGCCACGATACTCTCCACATCCGAAACCTTAGCAATCAAAAGCATCTTGTCACCAACCGAGAGAACCGTATCAGCCGTAGGCACCTCCACCACATCGGGATTACCGGCCTTGCAAATGCGCGACACAACAAAATGACGACCCATCAAAGGCTCCAACTCCGAAATTCTCCTGCCCGCAATAGCAACATTACGCACAACAAGCGACAACGTAGATACAGCCTGACCGCCGCCACCCTCGACATTCATTGCAGCAGCCTCCTCCTTTTTCATATCTATTCTGAAAATATAACGCATCAGCAACAACGACAATATACAACCGATGACACCAAGCGGATAGGCCACTGCGTAAGCCATTGCAATCTCCGGAGCATCCACACCTGTAAGGTCGCTGTTCGTCTGCTGGGCAGCTCCCAATCCCGGAGTATTGGTCACGGCACCCGATAAAATACCCACCATAGTGGTGATGGGCAATCCCGTAGCATAGTGCAGCGCCACTGTAAGCAATACACCCACAGCAACCACCACCATGGCAATCACATTAAGCGAAAGACCACCCTTGCGGAATGCCGAGAAAAAACCGGGACCAACCTGCAAACCGACAGAATAGACAAAAAGAATGAGGCCGAACTCCTTAACAAAATGCAACAGGTGTCCATTTATATTGAAACCCAAACAACCGAACACAATACCTATAAAAAGTATCCACGTTACACCAAAAGAGACACCGGCAATCTTAATCTTGCCGAACATCACACCTATTGCAACAACCAATGCCAAAATCAACACAGAGTGGGCAACACCACCGCCCCACTGGGCAGGATTACCGACAAACATATTCTCCAAAAATTCTATCATATTATTACTGCCATTTTTTTCAAGGCGCAAAAGTAGTACAATAAATAAGCGGGTAAAAGATTTTTCCATTGATAACACCGATGGCATTCATCGAAAAAAAGAATAGCAAAAGGGTAATTTTTACATATATTCTTGCCTATCGATTATTTTTTCCATATCAATCAGATTGATTTTCAATTGCCTTCAACAAAAGGTACACTGAAAAAACATTTCCCGCACAAATAACAAAACTATGAAAAAAGTTTACTTTGATTTTACAGAGAGTAATAAACATCTCTATACTAAAAAGATAACGCATTGATTATAACCATAATAACCAACACGGCAAAACTATTTATTTCACACATGTGTAATTTTTCTGCTTTTTTTCTTTCTTTTTAGAAAAAAAAGATTTTACTTTGCGACCAACAAGATATCAATTCATGGTAAACATGCTCGACATAAGAACAGTTTTGGAAGCAACGGCAATAACCGTTGCCACTACTGTGTGCGGCACTACTACCACCACTACTACAACAACTACAACCCCTTGGGGGTTATAGTTCACTTTGCCGTTGAGGTTTCGTTTTTTCTTTTTCAGGTCTGTCAAGGTAACAGACGGCGGCTACAAAATTCCTTTTAATTTTTTATCAACAACGATTTACTGTTTAGTAAATCGACAATCGTTTAACACCTGTTTTCACAAAAAAACAGGAAAATATATTTCGTATGAAAAAGGTAAAAGCATTTGCACCTGCAACTGTTGCAAACATGGGTTGTGGTTTTGATATAATGGGTATGACACTTAATGGTGTTGGCGATGTGGTGAGCGTTGAGGTTTCCGAGGGTGACGAGCTGATTATCAACAATGTGAGCGGTGTGGAACTGCCCGATGATATTGAGAAGAATGTGATAACTCCCGCTGTGAGAGCACTGATGGCCGCAGCCGGAATGAAAAGAAAGATTGAGGTAACTGTGGAGAAGAAGATTCTCCCCGGAAGCGGAATAGGGTCGAGCGCAGCATCGTCAGCCGCTGCCGTTTATGCGCTGAACGAGGCGCTTGACAGACCTTTCAGCGACGAGAGACTTGTGGAATTTGCGATGGAGGGCGAGAAACTTATAAGCAATGGTGTGCCCCACGCCGACAATGTGGCTCCCGCTATTTTGGGAGGTGTTGTGTTGCTGCGCAGCTACGAGCCGCTCGACATAGTGCGTCTGCCGGTGCCCGAGGAGTTCTGCTGCACTGTGGCACATCCCGAGATTATGGTAAGCACTGCAATGGCGCGTCAGGTGCTGCCGAAAGAGATTTCCATGCACACAGCTGTTACTCAATGGGGTAACGTGGCGGGACTCGTGGCAGGACTCACCATGGGCGATATTTATCTTGTGGGACGGTCGATGAAGGATGTTGTTGCCGAGCCTCACAGGAAACAGTTCATTCCGGGCTTTGACCAACTGAAAGAAGAGGTGCTGGCAATGGGTGCACTTGCAATGAATATTTCGGGTGCGGGGCCGTCGGTTTTTGCTCTCTCGAAGAACATGCAGAGTGCTGCAAACATCGGCTATGCAATGGAAAAGCATTTCAAGGAGTTGGGACACAATGCCGACATTTATGTTACAAAGGTTTCGAACATCGGAGCACAGATTATAAACGATTAAAAAATTTGGAGTCATGAGATATTTCAGTACAAGAGACAGAGGAGCCGAGAAGAGATTTTTCTCGCTTAAAGAGGCTGCCACTAAAGGATTGGCACACGACGGAGGACTTTTCATGCCCGAACACATCCCTGCTGCGGAGATGAAGGTGGTGGAGGATTTATACAAAAAATCGTACTCGGAAATGGCACTTTATCTGGCGGGGCTATTCTTCGGCGACGATGTGGAGGCGCAGAGATTAAAGACCACTGTGGAGAGAGCGTATGATTTTCCGATAAAGATGAAGAGCATTGCCGAGGGCATTAACACGTTGGAACTGTTTCATGGGCCTACATTTGCCTTCAAGGACTTCGGTGCAAGATTCATGGGGCAGATGATGGGTATTCTCAACGACAACGATGAGGTGACCGTGCTCACTGCGACCTCGGGAGATACCGGAAGTGCTGTCGCCAACGGTTTCTATGGGGTGAAAGGCGTGAAGGTGGTGGTGCTATACCCTGCCGGCAAGATAAGCCCGTTGCAAGAGGCGCAGATGACTACGCTGTATGGAAATATATACCCGCTGAAAGTGAACGGCACTTTCGACGACTGTCAGAGAATGGTGAAGGCGATGTTTGCCGACGAGAAGATGCGCGAGGAGATAAACATCACCTCGGCAAACTCAATAAACATTCTGCGATGGATACCGCAATCGTTCTATTATTTCTACGGATGGTGCGCATGGAAAGAGCTTACAGGCAAGGAGTTACCATATATCGTGGTGCCCAGCGGCAACTATGGCAACCTGACGGCGGGAATGCTTGCCCGCAGAATGGGGCTGCCCGTCAAAGGATTTGTGGCGGCATCGAATGCCAACGACGTTATTCCCGAGTTTCTAAAGAGTGCTGAGTACCGTCCGCGTGCTTCTGTGCAGACGGTTGCAAACGCTATGGATGTGGGTGCGCCCAGCAACTACGAGAGGATGATGTGTTTGTGCGGGAACGATATTGAGAAACTGCGCATGGAGATGCGTGGGTTCAGCGCCAACGACGAGGAGATTGTTGCTGTAATCAAGGAGATGCACGAGAAATATGATTACCAATCGTGCCCCCACAGCGCAATAGGATATGCAGCGACGAAGGAACTTGACGTCGATGGTTTCTGGCTATCCACTGCCTGTGCCGCAAAGTTCGGAGAAGTGACGGAGAAGGCTATCGGCAAGAAGCCCAAGCTACCTGAAAACATAGGAAAACTGCTCTCACGCAAAAGGGTGTTTACCGAAATTTCCGCAGAGGAGAATGAACTGAAAAAATACTTGTTGCAAGTGTAGTGCTTGCAACAAGTAATATACGAGCAAAAGCATTATGTTAACGTGGCTTTTAAAGTCACGTTAACATAAGCGGGTAAAAGATTTTTTCATTGATAACACCGATGGCAATTATCGAAAAAAGAAAATGATTATGCGATATTATACCTAAAAAGTACAACCCCATCCTTCTATGGATAAAAAACTATTCTAAAAAGTTCCTGCCCTTAAAGGGGAGGTGGATTCAAAAACGACAGTTTTTGAAGACGGAGGGGTTTTCCTCGCGTAGTATGGTTTATTGTAGTACGATGGGGTAAGAA
>SUXT01000106.1 GCA_015060835.1 Bacteroidales bacterium | reverse complement strand
CATTTTGCAGGGAATAGCGGGCTATTTCCAAAAAATAAGAAAGAAAAGATGCCAAAAGTTGCGATTAAGCGAGCGCAATGTGAACTTGTTCACAAATTGCAAAGCGAGTGAAAGCAACTTCAATAACATTAAAGTTGCGATTAAGCGAGCGCAATGTGAACTTGTTCACAAATTGCAAAGCGAGTGAAAGCAACTTCAATAACATTAAAATAGACTCAATCGACGACAAACCGAGTGCTATTCAAGCTCGCTTGAAAATAGCCGAGGTGCGAAGGAGATAAACTCTGTTAAATAAGCCGAAATAAACAGCGCAAATATAGAATTATTTTCTAATAAAATTCAAACAGCTTCTAAGATTACATTCTATCTATTCAAACAGCATCTTATCTTACCCTAAGCTGCCAAAAAGCAACCGCAGCAGCTGCTGCAACGTTCAACGAATCGACTCCATGGGCCATAGGTATACGTACCACATAGTCGGCAGACTGAATAACTTCGTCCGACAGACCATCTCCCTCAGTACCCATCACAATAGCAAGACGCTCCTCATCCATAAGCCTCTCATCATCGATAGAGACAGAATTATCCTTCAACGCCATAGCAGCCGTACGAAATCCATAATCGTTCAACGAACTTACCGGACCATCCAGCCATGTCCATGGAACAAGAAACACCGAACCCATGGAAACCCTTACAGCCCTTCTGTTCAAAGGATCGCACGAAGTGCGTGTGAGCAACACCGCATCAATGCCCAACGCAGCAGCCGAACGGAAAATAGCACCGATATTGGTAGTATCCACCACTCCATCGACCACAACCACACGGCGCGCATCTTTGCAAATATCGGCTACGCTCTCAGGCGCACGACGACGCATAGCACAGAGAACACCGCGCGTCAATGTATAACCCGTAAGCGCAGCAAGAAGCTCACGTTCGCCTGTGTACACAGGAAGATCATCACCACAGAGGGCAATAATATCAGCCGCATCGCCCTCAATGTGCCTGCGTTCACATAAAAGCGATACAGGCTTCCACCCTGCATTTATCGCCACACGGATAACCTTGGGACTCTCAGCAATGAAGAGGCCATTATCACTCTCCACACGATTGCGTAATTGAGCCTCAGTAAGCGAAGCAAAAATCTCCACCCCGGGATGCGTCAAAGAATCAATTTCTATAATGGGCATATCAATTTAACCATTATTAACTACAATGTATAGAACAAAACAGGTACCACAGGGGTTAAATATATGCATTAAGTTCAAAGCCTCTCACGTAAGAGCAAATACTTGAGTAAAGGCCATTATGTCAAACAGACATAATATTGACTTCGAATTGCATAGTAGTTTTGTCGTGTTTTATTTTGTGTTTGTGTTAGATTGCCTCCTGATGTGAATCACGGGGCAATCGCTTTTATCTTACGATACCCTTGCCAGCGTAAACACCTTTAATACTCTTACGCTCGGGCGAAGCAGATAATTCATAAGAGGGCATTCTACCATTTACAATAAGGTAAACAGTATTATACAACAGATATTCCTGAGTGTTTCCAAGTGCATGGATAGAATAAAAATCGGCAAGTTCGTCAACAGCATAATCGGGCTCAATGCCATAGGTCAAAGAATAATTCTCATTCTCCACATATGCTACAGCAGGAGAAATGCTGAAATTGTATGGCGAGACAATCTCTTCGGTCATCACATCCTCACCGAAACTCTTTTCACCGATAACAACAGCATTGTTGTATCCCAAAATGCTGCGTGCCGAAGCAATCAATACCTCAGCCGCTCCACGCGTCGATTCACCACAAATGAAATAGACCTTTTCAAGTCCCAATGTCTGCGACGGCAAAATTGTGTAAAGCGTATCCTTGCTGCTGTTATAGGCATTATAACTCAAACGGCAGAATGACTCACCCACAGTACTCTGAGGAAAAATAGCAGAAGCCACACTGTTTGCAATCGCAATGCTACCACCGCTGCAATATCTCAAATCAACAATAAGGTCGCTCACTCCCTCGGTTGCGAAACGCGACAAGGCATCAGTGAAAGCCTCACCTGCATCGGCAGTGAATCTGTCGCACACCAGATAACCGATATTATGTCCGCGCATAGAATATACTGTATCAAGATAGAGTGCAGTCGGCTCAATTTCACGCGCAGCATCCAACTGCAATGTATCGCCATCCTGCCACATATACACCATGCTCTCCTCGTCAAGCACAATACTCGAAGTGCAGAGCGTTATACCCCCACCACGTTCCAAATAACCGTAGTTACCGGAATTCAAGTTATTCTTACCGACCTTGCTTATCCAAGTACCGCGTCTGATGCCAGCCATGTAAGCAGGTGAACCCGGCTCAACGAACAACACAAGCGCATAACTTCTGCTGTTCTGCTTGCCAAGCGGGTCGCGCATCAAAGCAAAATCGAAGCCATAGCCGGTAGCCGTGGTACTATCAGTCGAATATGAGAACTTATCATAAGGTTGCAGAAGCGAAGAGAAGAACTTGCTGCAATCTGCAAAAAACTCCTTGCGTGAAGGACGCTTGATAGAGTCGTTCCACAGATACACCTCACTCATCCTGTCATAAGTCCATTGGTTCTCTTGCGTAAGTTCAAGATACTCATAAGTCCTGTCCTCGCCACATGCACACAACAGAAACAGGACAACTATCGGATATATAAATTTATTCATATTTTTCTATTTTCATAATACGACACAAAAATACGCTTTTTTTCAGCCCTCGCAAACTCTTTTCCACAAATTATTACACTTAAACATGGTGTATGGATTATCAAAATGCAAAGAAAGAATAAAAAAACATGAAATTATGCAACGATTTTTCCTAAAAAACCGTAACTTTGTCGAAAGCATAAAGAAACATTAAGAAGCTGTTTGAATTTTATTGAAAAATAATTCTATATTTGCGATGTTCATTTCGGCTTATTTGAGTCTATTTTGGCATATTTTCTTTCTTGTTTTTTGGAAATAGCCCGCTATTCCCTGCAAAACAATAAAAAAAATCTACTCAAAATACCTCTCAAATAATTCCGAAATAAAATTCAAACAACTTCTAAAATAATAATCAAAACTACTATATAACAATATGCTAACGCAAATCATAAATGCCAAGATTCTAACCCCGCAAGGTTGGTTGAAAGATGGTTCGGTCATCATCAGAGACAATAAGATACTTGAAGTAACAAACTGCGACCTTGCTGTAGTAGGTGCACAGCTATTCGACGCACGCGGAATGTATGTAGTCCCCGGCGGCGTAGAGATACACGTTCATGGCGGCGGTGGCAGAGACTTTATGGAAGGAACAGAGGATGCATTCCGTAAAGCAATTGAGACACACATGAAACACGGAACCACAAGTATCTTCCCCACCCTCTCCTCTTCAACAGTTCCAATGATTGAAGCAGCAGCAGAGGTGTGTACCAAACTTATGAACGAAAAGGACAGCCCGGTACTCGGTCTTCACCTCGAAGGACACTATCTGAACATGAAGATGGCAGGCGGACAGATTCCCGAAAACATAAAGGACCCCGATCCCATGGAATACATTCCTTTGGTTGAGAAGTGGGACTGTATAAAAAGATGGGACGCTGCTCCTGAACTTCCCGGAGCTATGCAGTTCGGTAAATACATCACAGCCAAAGGCATACTCGCATCGGTAGCCCACACACAGGCAGAATATGACGACATACACATTGCCTACTCTAATGGTTATACCCACGCAACACACTTCTACAACGCAATGCCCGGCTTCCACAAGCGCCGCGAATACAAATACGAAGGTACAGTAGAAAGCATCTATCTGCACGACAAAATGACAGTAGAAGTAGTAGCCGATGGAATACACGTTCCCCACACGATTCTCCGCCTCATCTACAAAATAAAAGGAGTAGAACGAGCTTGCGTCATTACCGATGCACTTGCCTGCGCTGCCAGCGACAGTCAGGAGGCATTCGACCCCCGCGTAATCATTGAAGATGGAGTATGTAAGCTCGCCGACCGCTCTGCTCTCGCCGGCAGTATTGCTACAATGGATCGTCTCATACGCACACTTGTACAGAAAGCCGAGATTCCCCTTTCTGATGCCGTTCGCATGGCATCAGAAACCCCGGCTAAAATCATGAACGTATACGACCGTAAAGGCTCATTGCAGAAAGACAAGGATGCCGACATTATGATACTTGACGAAGACCTGAACATACGCGCAGTATGGGCAATGGGTAAATTGGTCGAAGGAACATATACATTGTAATAATATACAAGTTATCAAAACAATAAAAAAGCGAAACGTCCTAAACACGTTTCGCTTTTTTATTGTTTTTCACAAATAAACAACAGCATCTGAATATTTTTTTGTAACTTCGCAAATTAAAACACAAAAATATCAAAATGGTATCAGTTGATGGATTGACCGTCGAATTCGGCGGCACAACACTATTCAAGGACATATCCTTTCAAATAAACGAAAAGGACCGCATAGCCCTCATGGGCAAGAACGGCGCAGGCAAGAGCACCCTGCTGAAAATACTTGCAGGCGTCAGACAAGCCACACGCGGAACAGTTTCCGCGCCAAAGGATTGTGTTATTGCCTACCTTCCCCAGCATCTTATGACTGAGGACGGTCGCACTGTGTTCGAAGAGACTGCACAGGCATTTGCCCACCTCAAGGAGATTGAACAGGAGATAGAGCGTCTGAACACAGAACTGACCGAACGCACCGACTATGAGAGCGACTCCTACATGGAGCTGATAGAAAAGGTAACAGCGCTCAGCGAAAAATTCTACGCGATAGACATGACCCATTTCGAGGAAGATGTCGAAAAGACACTCCTCGGATTGGGCTTCGAACGCAGCGACTTCAACCGCCAGACAAGCGAATTTTCAGGCGGTTGGCGCATGCGCATCGAACTTGCCAAACTGTTGCTTAAAGACCCGGATGTACTTCTGCTCGATGAGCCCACCAACCACCTCGACATAGAGAGTATCCAGTGGCTCGAAGAATTCATAAAAACCTCATCTAAAGCAGTGGTCCTCATAAGCCACGACCGTAAATTTGTAGATGCAATAACCACCCGCACCATAGAGGTAACTATGGGACGTATCTACGACTACAAAGCATCCTACAGCCACTACCTCGAACTGCGCAAGGAGCGTCGCGAACAGCAACGCAAACAGTACGAGGAGCAGCAGAAGATGATACGCGAGACAAAAGAGTTCATCGAACGCTTCAAAGGCACATATTCAAAGACACTGCAAGTGCAAAGCCGCGTAAAGATGCTCGAAAAGCTCGAAATAATTGAGGTCGACGAAGAGGACACATCACAGTTGAGACTCAAATTCCCGCCCTCACCCCGTAGCGGCAGCTATCCCGTACAGTGCGACACCGTAGGCAAGAGCTACGGTGACAAGCTCATATACAGCAATGCCAACTTCACCATCGAACGCGGCGACAAGGTAGCATTCGTAGGGCGCAACGGCGAAGGAAAATCAACTATGGTAAAATCCATAATGGGCGAAATTGAACACGACGGAAAAATCACCCTCGGCCACAATGTGCAGATAGGATACTTCGCACAGAACCAGGCCTCGCTGCTCGACGATGAACTGACCGTTTTCCAGACAATAGACGACATTGCCAAAGGCGACATACGCAACAAGATACGCGACCTGCTTGGCGCATTCATGTTCGGTGGCGAGGAGAGCACACGCAAGGTGAAAGTCCTCTCCGGCGGTGAGCGCACCCGCCTTGCCATACTAAAACTCCTGCTCGAACCGGTGAACCTTCTCATTCTCGACGAGCCCACCAACCATCTTGACCTCAAAACAAAAGATGTGCTCAAACAGGCTCTTCAGGACTACGATGGTACACTGATTGTAGTAAGCCACGACCGCGACTTCCTCGACGGCCTTGTAACAAAGGTCTACGAATTCGGACAGAAACGCGTACGCGAACACCTGTGTGGAATATACGAATTCCTCGAATCGAAGAAGATGGAAAACCTACAGGAACTTGAAAGAAAAAATTAACAAAATACTAATCAATAAAAGCACAAACAGTTATGTTAAAACGTTATTTTACCCTCATGCTGCTTGTCGTTTTTGCAGTAACGCTTAATGCAAAGAAAAACGACATTGAGAAAATGCTCAAGAAGATTGACAAAGTCAGCAGCTTCGAAAAAATCGAGAAGACAGATACCCTGCGTACCTACTACTCTATCAAGTTCACACAACAGCTCGACAAAGACAACCCCGAAGCGGGAACCTTCGAACAGCGCCTTCTCTTGGGACACCGCGGATGGGATCGTCCTATGGTCATCATCACACAAGGCTACGGCGGCGGTGGCACCTTCTCCAACAACCGTTTCTACGAAGAGCTCACATCGCTCATCGATGCCAACGTAATCTTTGTAGAGCACAGATACTTTGATGAGTCTACCCCCACCCCCTGCAACTGGGACTACCTAACAATCCCCAACTCAATGGAGGACTACCACTCAATCACAACAACCTTCAAGGAGTACTACAAGGACAAATGGTTGTCAACAGGTATCAGCAAGGGCGGTTCAACATCAATGTTCTACCGTGCATACTACCCCGACGATGTTGATGTATCAGTACCCTACGTTGCCCCCTTGTGCGTAGCACTCGAAGACGGCCGTCACGAGTCATTCCTTGAGCAGGCAGGAACAAAGGCACAGCGCGACGCAGTCAGAAACTTCCAGTTGCTGTTGCTTGAGCGCAAAGAGGTATATATGCCCCTCTTCGAGGACTACTGCAAGCAGAAGAAATACACCTTCCGTCAGCCCCTCTCGGTAATTTACGACTACTGCGTGCTTGAGTATGCCTTCTCATTCTGGCAGTGGGGTTCACCCGCCGACAAAATCCCCACAATGGCGGCAGGCGACGAGGCAATCTTCAAATACTTCATGTCAAGTTGCGATCCCAGCTACTTCTCACGCGGCAACCGTCTCGACTCATTCTCAGTTCAGGCAGTAAAAGACTTCGGTTACTACGGCTACAACATCGAGCCCTTCAAAAAGTACATCAAAGAGCCCCTGAAAGACTACTACAAGAAGATCATGCTCAGCGAAGAGTGGTACGACGTAGAGTTCGACGGCAGCACACACCGCAAGGTTGTTGACTACCTCACAGAGAACGACCCCAAGATGATTTACATCTACGGCGAGTTTGACCCCTGGACCGCAAACGGCGTAACATGGTTGCGCGACCGTAACAAGAAGAACATACGCATCTTCATCGAGCCCAACGGTAGCCACCGCGCACGCATCGGCACCATGCCCAAAGAGACTCAGAAAGAGATTCTCGACCTCTTGCAAGAGTGGACCAACTATCGCAAACAGTAAACAAAACAGACCATGAATACCCCTGCACTCGTTCTCTCCAATCTTGCCATCGGTTACACCGCAGGCAAGAGAGAACATCAGGTGGTTGAGACAATAGATGCAGCTCTGCACAGCGGAGAACTTGTATCATTGATAGGCGCAAACGGTGCGGGGAAGTCAACACTTCTCCGTACCGTTTCGGCTTTTCAACTGCCACTATCCGGCACCATTACCTACCGAGGAGTCAATAGCAGAATAACAGCCGCTTCACAGCTATCGCGCCAACTTGCAATAGTGCTCACAGGACGCCAGCCCATATACAACCTCACAGTGCGCGAAGTGGTAGCTATGGGTCGCACCCCACACACAGGCCTCTCGGGAAGAATCGGCACACACGACCGCAACATCGTTGAAGAGGCAATGGAACGGATGGGCATCGCCAACCTTGCCGACCGCATGATAGATACCCTCAGCGACGGCGAACGCCAGAAAGCGATGATTGCAAAAGCCCTTGCACAAGAGACACCGATAATACTGCTCGATGAACCGACAGCCTTTCTCGATTTTAGCAGCCGTGTGCAACTGATGCAGACACTCCGCCGGCTTGCCCATGACAGCAACAAAGCCATACTGCTTTCGACGCACGACCTCGAACTCGCCCTGCAACTCTCCGACCGCCTATGGCTGATAGATAAAGGAAGACTACGCATAGGAAGCGTTGATGAACTTTCAGCCGATGGCACACTAAGTTCATTCATCGACAACAAAGGCATCCGCTACGATGCGCAAGAAAGAAAAATAAAGATAGAATAAGGCGAAAAATAACGCTAAAAAAGACAAAAGAATCCACAACCACAGGGATTCTTTTTTTTAAATTTTAGTGTCCGGTTAATTTTTATTCTGCTTATGTTTTGAACTCCTCCGTCTTCAAAAACAAGTTTTTAAATCCACCTCCTCTTCAAGAGGAGGAATGTAAATTCCTGAAAATTACTAATGTCTGACATTCTCCCTCTTGAAGAGGGAGTGCCCGCAGGGCGAGGGAGTTCCAATCATTGACTTAAATTTGTCTTAATAAAGAATTGGGGCTTGTAGTTACTTAAATAT
>SUXT01000008.1 GCA_015060835.1 Bacteroidales bacterium | reverse complement strand
ATTCCTCCTCTTGAAGAGGAGGTGGATTCAAAAACACAGTTTTTGAAGACGGAGGAGTTCAAAACATAAGCAGAATAAAAATTTACCGGACACTAATAATTTATATTCCCAAAACTATAGCAAGCGAGTGAATGGAAGTTTACTTCCATTCACTCGCTTGCTATAGTTTCGATATTATCAAAGGAGTGCCGAACGCATGTGAGGTCTTCCTCTTTTTTCCGAGAAAAAAGTTCGGAGGGGGTTCTTTACCCATCCTACTACAATAAACCATACTACGCGAGGAAAACCCCTCCGTCTTCAAAAACTGTCGTTTTTGAATCCACCTCCCCTTTAAGGGCAGGAACTTTTTAGAATAGTTTTTTATACATTGAAGGATGGGGTTTACTTTTTAGGTATAATATCGCATAATCATTAAAATCAAAAGGACAACCATCACTGATTGTCCTTTTGATTTAGGGAGGCTAGTGGGATTCGAACCCACGACATTCAGAACCACAATCTGACGCTCTAACCAGCTGAACTATAGCCTCCATATTTTATTTTCATGCCCCTCCTTGCGGAAAAGCGATGCAAAGGTAGGGATAAAAAATCAATAATGCAATTTTTACTATAAAAAAAATCGCAACGACTTATGAAAACGAATAAAACTGCAAACAAAACCAATGAAAAAGAATCCTCTATTCGGCAGAACTATAAAATCGGGCAGCCGTGAAGCTGCCCGAAAAATAACACATTGAATCATCCTTAGAAAGCAATACCCAAACGGAATCCTATATTATTGAGAATACTCTGCTTATAACTCATCAGATTACACTTGTTTGTGGCAAAGCTGTAATAAAGAGCCATATGGAATCCGATGCCATTGGGCCACGGGTAATAATTGAAACCAATTTCCGGAGACATATAAAAGCCCCACCTATCCTGACTCTTCTCAAAAATATAGTAATAATTGTTGAACTCCGCATAACATGCACCTAACTTCATGCCCACATAAGGTTGAAAATCAGCTTCCATCAATCGGTAACGGGCCAATACACCGAAAGGCATAGTAAACATCTGATGCTGCTGACGGCTGTTCATGGAAAGAGTCTCGGTAAGCGAAATTGTCTGACGGGGGAAATACTCGTTGTTGGTATGGAAATTGAGAAAACCACCCAACGCAATATCCTGCGTAACGTAATAACCACCCTCGAAGTTCATACCCCACCCGCTGGCACCATTCGAAAAACTGTTGCCAAGAGGAATATTGAACTGCCAGTCGACATTGAAATAACTGTTAAGCGAAACCTGCGCCACCGATTTCGATGGAGAAAATGCAGCCACCAGCATTACCGACGCAAGCAAAATATATCTTAAAGTTCTCATAATGATTGATTCTTTTAAATTAATACTAAAACATCACATTCAAGAAAGATACTACTCCCTTAACAGATATTTCGACTGCTTGAATGCCTGATTGATACCATCAAGCGTTTTGCTCATACTCAAAGAATTACCATTCAGCAGACCGCAAATATAGGCATTCCACACAACCGGATATTTATTCGTATCAACAGAACGCTCTCTCATGTCGACAAGTTCACAGATAATGGAACCCGTGCTGAACGAGTAAGGCACAAAGAAAGGATAGTACCATCCATAACTATTCCAGTTCCAATACCCGGGATAACTGCCCCACCACGGATTACCGTTCACATAATCGTAATAATAGTAAGTGCTGCTCACATAACTCAATTGCATTATCGCATCAGCCTCATCGGGAGTATCCACCCGGTTGTATCCATAACCATCAAGATTGTTGGCAAACTCTGCTATAATCTTCTGCGAAGCTGCATCGTTCCAATATTTTGGTGTACTCTGGTCATTGATAAGCAAAATGCTGTCAATCACATAAAAATTTTCAATCAGATTATAGTCCGTACCCTTATCGTAATTGGTGTAGACAAGATAATCATTATCGAGCTTGTCAGTGTCGGGAGTTTGTTCACAAGCCACCAACATCAACAGCATGAGCGGTAAAAACAGTAATTTGGTTCTCATGATTGTATGTTTTAAAGATTATTTGATTTGCAGGAAACGGACAACCTCACTTCTTGCGCAAAAGTTTATGCTTGGGATTATTCGAAGCAGGCATCATCTGATTGTTCAACTTGGTAAGCGCCGTATCGCCATGCGCCATCAGAGTAATCTGAGGCTTCTTATTGTCCGAGACAAGATGATAGAGCACAGCGGTGCTATCCTTAGGTGTACCCTTCTTAACAATCTTTTTGCCATTGTCCCTCTCTCTGATGGTAGCAGTGTCAACGCTGAAAGTACTCAGTATGGTGTACGTACCATTCTGGTCCCAGCCTAAACTGGTGATAGTCAGCGTACACTCTGCAATATTGCCATCATCCATAGGCATAAACCCTTCATACACAACCGTCTGCAAGTCAGCCGGTGTAGAATCGTTGAGCATGAATAGACTATCCGTCTCAGTCTCAATAACCAAGCCCTTAGGCTTTTTGTCGGTACAAGAACTGCACGAAGACAAAAGTGCAGTCATAAAAGCAAACGCAGCCACTGCTGCAAAAAAAACATTTTTTTTCATTCCGCTTATAAATTTTAGGTTACATGCAGAATAACACTCTCGGTAATTATCGGGTTCTGTTTAGAATGTTAAAAAAGAAAAATATGGGCACTTGGCAACATTTAGACATCGACAATATTAAGGGAGGTTCTATAAATTAGTAATTCAATATTCTTAGTAGAGTGGGTTCGGTTTCGGCCGCTTTTGGCTTTATTTTTGCATCTTTTTGATATTTCCTCGGTTGCGATGCCCGCATCGCGCCCTTACAAATATCATAAATCTACTAAAAATAAAACTCAAAATCGTCGCGACCTAATTTATAGAACCTCCCTTAAGATTATGCGATATTATATAAAAAAATAACAATATTTATTAGCACAATTAAAAATATTCAATATATTTGCCAAAAAAAGGTTAAATATTTATAATAGTAATTACAAACTCTAATTTCGAATAGAAACTTTCAACAAATCACAAACCTTTTAAACCATCCAATTATGAAAAGGAACTTATTACTAACAACATTGTTGTTGCTAGTCTCTGCCATAGGTATGGCACAAGCAACAACATGGCCAATCACGCTCACAACAGCGGATGGCCTTCCCGGTAAGAAAGAGCCTCAGAACTACATTTATGAGACTGAACTCTTTAAGTTCGACGAAGCAATCTCAATACTTCGTTACACGGTTGTTTCAACAAACACCGTAGACGCACTTACATCAAACTCACATGATGGTCTGTCAGCCAATTATGGTCCCGGTTTCCCCTTCTTCGCACTTGGCGAACTGACTATTATTGATGCAAACGGTAACCCTGTCGAATACATTGCTACAACAAATGCACTCGCACAAGGCGACGGCTCACTTGCAAACCTCAACGATGGCAAGTACAACACACACTTCCATTCAGTGTACGGAAATGTCGGCCCATGCCCGCAAGAGTACCACTACATTGACCTTGAATTTGCTCAACCCATCAGCGAGTTCAAAATCAAGACTGTTTCCCGTGCAAACTACACCAAGAACATGCCTACATACGTAGGTCTTACTCCCGGCACAGAGTATCTTCCCTATCCCGAGCAGGAGTTTACAATCGGCACACAGGTTACTTCAGTAGAAGAACTCGGCGAAGGCGGACTTTTCCTTATCGAGGCTAACACTGAGGAGTATGAATACTCAGATACTCGCGTAATCCCCGGCGGCGGTTACCTCCACTCTCCCTACGGAGCACACGTAACAGCCAACGCTGCATCATTGGTGTACTTTATCCCCACAGAGAAGGATAATACATACAAAGTAGCATGGTTGAACAACGGCCACTACATCAACGACATGGTTACGCACAGCAGATGGGCATGGCTTCAATGGACAGACAAAGAAGATGAAGCTGCTGAAATAACTTTCACTCCCAGCGATGAAGCAGAAGGAGACTTCTGTTTGACCAATATAAACAAGGAGGATAGTTGTGAGCGTATAATCTATTTCGACGCAATCGGCAAAGCATTTTATTGTCAATACGACTATTTCGAAGAACTGTCAAGCCCATACAAGACAAACTTCACCATTTGGAAAGCAAACGTAAATGCCAATGGCATGAAGTTCATGCTCGAAGAGGCAGTTAATGAAGCAAAACTTCGTCTCGCAGACTTTCCATACGATGATTGCATCAATGGATATAAAGAATTGTCAGCAGCATTGACAATGGCAGAAGAGCTCCTTGCTGACAACAATCCGACAGCTGTACAAATCATTAACTCCAGATACAGCATATACGAATTATTGCCTCCCGTTGTAGCATCAAGCATTTATCAATATGTAGATTCTATAGCGTATATTATCGAAAACATCGAGAACGGTGACATTGAAATTTCTGAAGCAGATAATTTTAGAAATGGTACTTACCCCGAAGGTTCAGATGAGTTTTTAAGAAACGCTGCTGACGAAGCTATGATAGCAATGGATTCTTATACCTGTATTGCTGATGTCGATGCTGCACTTGACAACATCAAGGCCGCAATTGCTACTTTCTGGGCCTCTGAGATCAACGGTGTAATGTCGCTCCCCATCCGCGTAGGTCAAGCGAAAGATGGACTTCCCGGTGTTAACACCAACAGCGTCTGGAGATGGGAATCTCCCACATACTATCTCACAGAGGAGATTGAACAGCTACGTTTCACGGTCTTCAAGACAAAGGCAGGACGTTGCTATGGCGACAAACCTTTTGTTTGTATCAATGAGTTTGAACTTTACGACATTTCAGGAGAAAAGATTGAATTGACAGAAAACAGTTTCGTTACAAACTCTGTAGCACCCAACGATGGTAATTCCGGTGGTATTCCCGGCCTTTGCGACGGTAACACAAACAACGGTTACCACTTCCACTCGGCATGGGGTGCCGGATTTGGCTACGACGGCAGCGAGTATGTTTACCTCGATATTACACTTCCTGAACCCATCAGCGGCTTCAAATACATCCAGTATGGTCGCGGAAACGGCTACGACGATGTTCCCACAGACTTCGTATTCGGTTACCATGGCGAAACTGTAGAACCTGCAACTGTTGGGTACCCCGATGAATTCAATGCAGTTCTCGGCGAAAAGGTTACAGATATTTCACAGATAACAGACGACGGTATCTATGCCATCGCAGGTCTTATCAGTTGCGACCCTGTCAACCATTTCGAGGATGACCTCCGCGAACCCCACTACTACTCAGCCGGCAACGCTTACGATGGTTTCAGTTCACTCTGTGCTTTCAACATAGCTAAGACAGAGGATGGCAAGTTCACAATCCAGAGCCTTGCTGACGGTTCATATTGGTCAGGACAGGTTGACGAGGACGGATGGGGCGCCGGTGCAACTACACTCTACAAATCTTCAGCAGCAAAGGTTTCTATTGTACCCAACAATAATGACGGTCTTCCCAATTCGTTTGTATTATATATTTATAACGATACATTGATGCGCGAGGGCGAACCTCATCCCTACATTGTTTTCCAGGATTGGGGTAACAACATCGGAACATACTCTGTAAAGGATCTCAAAGATAATGACAAAGACGGCGAAGGTGAGTGGTACATCTACAAGATGACCATGGATACTCCTTATTACTACTGGTTGAAGAACCTTGTATCAGCCGCTGAATCCATGGGCTTCGTTTGCAGTAACGACCCCGGGTTCTACAAGGAGCTCGGCACATTCCCCGAAGCACTCGCTGCAGCACAGGCTGCCGTTGAGTCCAAGGATGACGCAGCATGTAAAGCACTTATTGCCGGGCTTAACGATGCTATTGCAAACTTAAATTCTGTTTCTCCCAACCCCATTGTAGAGGGTACATACGTATTAGAAGCTGCTGACGACAGATTCTTCGGAATACAGGGTACTCACAAGGCACTCTATGTATATCCCAATAACGATGACGCTATGGTTACTTCAGAACAGAAACTCTTCTGGGGTGACGCTCCCGATGGTGATTACAAAAACGCTTCTGCGGTTTACCACTTCCAGCTCGAATCAGCTAAGAAGAGCGACAAGGTACAGCAGTGGATTGCAAACAATACCATCACACCTGAGCTGGCTAATGACGCATACTACATCAAGAATATTTACTACAATGTTTATATCGGCGCTCAGGACGGTATGTCTAAACGCATGGGCACAACAACAGAACCCGAAGCTGTTTACATCCTCCGTCAGCAACTCCCCGGCAAATTCGACATCTGGAATCCTGACAACAGCGCATGGTCACTCCACATGGAGAGTCACAGCAATGGTGCAGGCGCAAACGGTGGTCTGGTATACTGGTATGGCACAGCAGAGCCTTCTCAGTGGAGACTCCGCAAAATAGACAGCACAACACCGAGCATTGCCACCATAACCCTTGATGGCGAAAACGGAACACTTACCGGAGCCGGAACATACACCATCGGTACTGAAGCCAAGATAACAGCCACACCCAACACAGGGTATGCTTTTGCGGGCTGGTACTTAGACGGAGTGCTTCTCAGCAATAAGACCGAATACAGCTTCACTGTAGAAAAATCATTGAACATCACTGCAAAATTCTACAAGCAAGCAACAATAGAGTACACAATGAATGTTAAGGATCTCAGATGTGCTCCCGGAAGTAAGCTTGTCATTCCCGTAAACATGAAGAACAAGACAGGAATCACAGCCTTCCAGTTCGACCTCTATCTGCCCGAAGGAATGACTATAGCAGAAGAAGACGGTGAACCCATGATAGAACTCGATGCTGCACGCAAGACAAGTTCACACTCTGTAAGTTCATCGCAACTTGCAGACGGAGCAACACGCATCGTAGCATACTCATCAGGCAACAAACTCTTCGCAAACAACGACGGAACAGTGGTTAATATAACCATCAATGTTCCTTCAAACATGGAACTGAAGGATTACACTCTTACATTGAAAGAGATAACCCTTGCCGACGCTACAGAGAATGAATACTACACAGATATTCAGACATCTAAAATCACTGTTGCAAATATTATGGGTGACGCAAACATGGACGAGAAAGTGAACATCAGCGACGTCGTTGCAGTTGTAAACTACATACTCGAAAGAAATCCTGCGAAATTCGACTTTGCAGCAGCTGATGTCAGCGGTGACGGCAACATCAGAATGGGCGATGTTGTAGGAATTGTCAACATAATCCTCGGCAAGACTTCAACAAAGTACACACGCAACGCTAAACCCGGCATCAGAACAATGAGCAGCGAAACACTCACAGCAGCAGATGTCAAGAGCACAGGCGAAGCAACAATACCTCTGTCGTTGAACAACAGCACAAACTACACATCATTCCAGATGGATGTAACAATACCCGAAGGAACCACATTCGCAGGTGCTGCACTCAGCGAACGCGCTACCGGAAGCCACTCTATTGCATGGAGCAACATTGGAGAGAACAAGGTACGTATCGTAGCATACTCTATTGCAAACAGCAACTTCGCAGGCAATGCAGGAGAATTGCTCAACATCACTATTGATGCAGAAGATGCAGTAAACGGTACTCTGGTAGTTGACAACGTGGTAATGGCAGACGCAGAAGGCAATGAAACAGCTATCGGCGGTTGCGGTTCAACTATCGACATCAACGGTACAACAGGTATCACAGGTACACAGGCCGACGGCATCAAGATCTACACTTCAGAAGGCGCACTCGTTGTAGAAAGCAGCGTCGAGACTACACTCCCGCTCTACTCAACCGACGGACGACTTGTAGAAAGATTGCAGATAGCCTCAGGCAAGAATATCTTCAATACTCTCGAAAAGGGATTATATATCGTAAATGGCAAAAAAGTAACCATTAAGTAACCCTAAAGCTTATGAAAAAACATTTAATATCATTTATTGCTATGGTGCTCGGCACCATAGCAGTAAATGCACAAAACACAATCAATATTTCCGACTTCACCATACGTAAGGGAGAGACAAAAGAAATTGCTGTGGAACTTAACAACAGCACTGAGTACACTGCCCTGCAAATGGATATTACACTCGGAAAAGGTTTGACTTTCGCAACCATCGTAACAGAGACTGGCGAAATTGAAAAAGACATCACACTCAACGGTGAACGTATAAGAAGTTCGCACACAATAGCATACAACGAGCTTACTGACAACGCCGTTAGGGTAATCTCCTACTCAAGCAGCAATGCCGGATTCCGTGGCACAAACGGCGCCATTGTATATTTTAAGGTTACAACTCTCGACGACGAATCAGTCTCAGGCGACACAGAAATCAGAGTAAGTAACATTTTCTTTACAGCCCCCAACGGCGTAGAGGATGAATTTGGCGACATCACTGCAAAAGCAGAAATATTAACCACTGCAAGCGCAAGTGTAACATGCGGATACGGCGGCACAGCGATGCTCAGTGCAGAACAAGTTGAAATAGGTTCACCACTGACACTCTTCATTGCCCCCTACGACGGCTACAAGGTATCACAACTGCTGCTGAACGACACTCCTGTTGGAATCAAGAACAACATCTACAAAGTGGAGGAAATGACCAACGATGCTGCATTCAACGTAACATTCGAAGAAATTGTCCCCGACACTGTAGAAGTAATCAAGGTGCAGACCGACACACTCATCCAAATAGATACATTGGAGATTGTAAAAGTTGTAACAGACACTCTCATCCAAGTAGATACATTGGAGATTGTAAAAGTTGTAACAGACACAATAGAAATTGAAACTATTGAAACTGATACAATTTTCATTGCCGAAATTACAGAAATTCCTGCCCCCGAAATAAGTTTCAACGACGGAATGATGAGCATCACGTGTGCACTTCAAGGCGCAAGGATATTCTACACACTCGATGGCAGTATCGAGAATGGAAAAGAGTACACAGCACCGGTTGAGATAAAAGAAGATTGCACTGTAATTGCATATGCTATGCTTGCAAGCGAGCAATCGACATTCGACATTACAGGAACCGGTATAGGAGGTATTACAGACGAAGTAATCTCTCGCAAATACTACACCGAGGCCGGAGTGGAAATCGAAGCGCCACGCGAAGGTGTGAATATTGTAATAATCACATACGAAAGTGGTAAAACAGAGACAAAGAAAGTGGTTGTTAGAAAGAAGTAACCAACCTTAACAAACTAATCAAAAACACAAATCATCAAGGAGTTCCTTGATGATTTGTGTTTTTCTATTGCTATTTTCCTCCCCACACCCGCAACCACAAAAGAACTCTCCGCAAGATAGCAAACTTCGCAAACATCGACATAAAAGAAGAAAGAGCATCGACGAGAAGCACGCCCAACGAGAATCTTCGTCGCAAAGTTTCATACTCTCCCATAACCACCACCATAATAGACTTTAATTCCCTATCATTTTCGTGACGCGCAAGCCTCAGCTCACTCAAACTGACGATTTTCGAATAATCACTCCTTCTCATCTTCTGCATCTAACGAAAATAAAATCCTACAAAAGCGGCCGACAAAAACATCGGCAAACAACCGCTGTCCGAAAAGACAAACGGCAAACGAAAATAAAAGCAGCACCCCGCCTACTATCAGGCAAGAGTATAACAGCCCGATAATATCAGCAAGGACAACCAGCAACGCGAACAAGAAAAACATAACAGCCCCTAACATCAGCAAAGCCGCCAAAAGCACCGAGACCAACTCTGCCGAAAGCAGCGCGAGCCACTCCACTGCATAAAGTTTAAGAGAATCGAACTTCGCAGTGGCAAACTCGCGCATACTATCAGATAAAGCATCAATATCAAGCCCTATGTTCATAGCTTCGACAACTACTTTTCGAAGGATACAACCTCGGACTCTACATTCACCTTGCCATGCTGCTCATGGTGCTTCTTCAGAGCCTCCTCGACAGCATCGCCCACACATCTCTTCATATCCTCCATTCTTCTTCTGAAGTTAACACATGCCTCCTCGCCCGATTTTGGAGCAAGCAGCATCATTGCAACACCGGCAACAATAGCACCGCCACCGAAAGCCAACAAATAACCAAGTTTCATAATCTTGTAAAATTTTAAAATTAATAATACCAACGGCAATAAATCCTCAAAAGCTGAAAATAGACCGCAATCACAACAATATCGAACAAAAATCACTATCTTTGCGGTAAACTGCAAAAGAAGAAACATCCGAAAGGTAACAATATAACAAACGACCTATGAAAAAGTGCGCACTTTACATAATTTTAATTGCCGGCATAATCACAGCCTGCAACACCACCCCGGGAGACGGCCGCAGAAACAATGACAAATTCATTGAACACAACAGCAGTTGTACCCTACTGCTCGACACCGCAAGCAACAATTCGCCCAAATACGAATGCAACATCTCGATAAAGACCATAGAGTCCGATAACAAGGAACGCATGGACAAGATAAACAACTCGATTATCGCCACCATCTTCGGCAGTGAAAATGGCGACCTCACAGCCACCGTCGACACCTTCATGGCAAACATCCGCAGCGACTACTACGACCTGCTCCCCGAATACCTCAACGAGAAACACATAAACGAAAACGCCCCGTGGTTCAACTTCAGCTACGACCTCAAGACAAACGTAGAATACGGTCGCGGCGGAACTGTCATATATGAAATATACAACTACACCTACAACGGAGGTGCACACCCACACACCATGTACACCTACATCAACTTCAATCCCGACAGCGGCAACGAAATATACCTCGCCGACATCTTCAAAGAGGGATATGAAGAGTATCTTTGCAACCGACTGACTGATGCCCTCGCCGAAAAGACAGGTGCCACCAGTCGCAAAGATATAAAGGAGAAAGGGTATCTGACATTCAACGACATCTACCCAACAGAAAACTTCATGCTGAAGAAGGACAGCATACTCTTCTTCTACAACACATACGACATTGCCCCCTACAGCATGGGCACGACAACCCTCGGATTCACATACGACGAACTATCAGAAATAATGAAATAAAATTATGGAACACATACTTAAATACTTCCCCAACCTGAGCGACAAGCAGAAAGAACAGTTTGCTGCACTGTACGACCTCTACCTCGACTGGAACAGCAAGATAAACGTAATCTCGCGCAAGGATATTGAGAATCTCTACCTCCACCACGTACTCCACTCATTGGGCATCGCCAAGATGATAAACTTCCGCGACGGCACAACTGTTATGGACTTCGGCTGCGGCGGAGGCTTCCCCGGCGTACCCCTCGCAATTCTCTTCCCTGAAGTGAAATTCCACCTCGTGGACAGCATAGGAAAGAAAGTAAGGGTAGCCCGCGAAATATCCGAAGCCATAGGACTAAAGAATATCACCTTCGCCCACAGCCGTGGCGAAGAGATAAAGGAGAAGTTCAACTTCGTGGTAAGCCGCGCAGTGATGCCCCTGCCCGATGTAGTGAAAATCTGTCGCAAAAACATTGACAAAGATCAGAAGAATGCACTCCCCAACGGCATAATATGCCTTAAAGGAGGTGAATTGCAAGAGGAGATACGCCCCTTCAAGAACTGCGTGGATATGATAGACCTGCACAACTACTTCGAGGATGAATTCTTTAAAAAGAAAAAAGTGGTATACGTACCTATAAACTAATATACAATGAGAATAAAGACATTTGTATTCAACGACATAGCCGTCAACACATACCTTTTGTGGGACGAAGATAGCCTTGAAGCAATCATCATAGACCCTGCCACCTTTTATTCCGACGAAGAGGAGGAACTGAAGGATTTCGTAAAGCAGAACGGGCTTAAACTGACACACAGCCTCAATACCCATCTGCACTTCGACCACGTATTCGGCAATGCATTCATAGAGAAAGAGTTCGGGCTCAAGAGCGAAGCAAATGATGCAGACTGGCCCTGGGCAGAAACAATCGGCGAGCGTCTTGCCCGCTTCGGCATACGCTACACAGGTAAAGTCCCCGCATTGGGGCGCATACTCAACGAGGGCGACACAATCACCTTCGGCAAATACACCATCAATGTGCTCCATCTGCCCGGGCACTCACCCGGCAGTCTCGGATACTACATCCCCGAAGAAAAGGCAATCTTTTCGGGCGACGTACTGTTCCAATGCAGTATCGGCCGCACCGACTTTGCGGACAGCGACCACTCTACACTCATAAAGAATATAAAAGAGAAGATGCTCACCCTGCCCGGCGACACCATAGTCTACCCCGGACACGGTCCTGCCACCACTATTGAAACTGAAAAAATGAGTAACATATATCTACAATAAGGCTGCATTGCAGCCTTATTGTATTATAAGGTATCCGGTAAAAAAACTATAAAAAGAGGTCGCAAGACAAGAATTTTAAAAAAAAGAGAATGTTTTTGGAGAAAAATACCCTTTAATCGGACAAATTGTAGTAATTTTACAAAAAATTACAATAACAGAATTATAAACCAAACTCATCACATAATGAAAAAGTTTACAAAAGGCCTTTTTGGCATTGCACTTATCGCATTGGCACTCTGCTCATGCGGTGGCGAAAAACAACAGAATTGCACTTTGACAGAATCAGGTCTCACCCCCGAAAAATTCGTTAAGGAGTTCGACGGCAAAAAGACAGCACTCTACACTCTCACCAACAAGAATGGTGTAGAAGTATGCATCACCAACCTCGGCGGCCGCATCGCATCAATAATGGTACCCGGCAAGGACGGAGTGAAAAGAGACATTGTATTAGGCTTTGACAATGTAGATGACTACAAGAACATATCATCAGACTTCGGAGCATGCATCGGCCGTTATGCCAACCGCATCAACCAGGGCAAGATAACAGTGGAAGGCGTAGAATACCAACTTCCCCAGAACAACTACGGCCACTGCCTCCACGGCGGTCCCGAAGGATGGCAGTACAAAGTATTCGATGTAGAGCAGGTAACAGGCAACAAGCTCACACTTGTGCTCAACTCACCCGACGGAGATGCCAACTTCCCCGGCAACGTAGTAGCAAAAGTAACATACACCCTTACCGATGAAAATGCAATCGACATCGCATACGAGGCTACAACCGACAAGACTACAGTCATCAATATGACAAACCACTCATATTTCAACCTCACCGGTGATGCATCAAAGCCCATCACAGAGTGTCTGCTCACAATCAACGCCGACAACTACACACCCGTTGACAGCACATTCATGACAACAGGCGAGATTCTCCCCGTAGAGAACACCCCCATGGACTTCCGCACAGCAAAAGAAATAGGCAAGGAGATCAACAACTACGATTTTGTACAGCTGAAGAACGGTAACGGATACGACCACAACTGGGTACTCAACACAGCAGGCGACATCACTAAGGTAGCAGCAAAGGTAGTTTGCCCCGAAACAGGTATCACTCTCGAAGTATACACCGACGAACCCGGCATACAGATATACACCGGCAACTTCCTCGACGGCAAAGTAAAAGGAAAGAAAGGCATTGCTTATCCCCAGCGTTCGGCAATCTGTCTTGAGACACAGAAATACCCCGACACACCCAACAAACCCGAGTGGCCCTCAGCAATCTTGAAACCCGGTGAGAAATACACAAGCCACTGCATCTTCAAGTTCGGTGTAGAAAAATAATAAAGACAGAAAAACAATACGACAACTCAACCGTTGTTATTAAAACAGAGAGATAATACACATTATAATATATATAATTGTAAAGACATGAACAGCAAAGAACTGATGAACAAAGCAGCCGACAACATTAGAATACTGACGGCAGCCATGGTAGAAAAAGCAAAATCAGGCCACCCCGGCGGCGCTATGGGAGGTGCAGACTTCATCAACGTACTATATTCCGAGTTTATGGTATTCGACCCCGAGAACCCCACATGGGAAGAGAGAGACCGCTTCTTCCTCGATCCTGGTCACATGTCGCCCATGCTCTACTCGGTACTCTCGCTCTGCGACAAATACACTCTTGACGAACTCAAACAGTTCCGTCAGTGGGGAAGTTGCACACCCGGTCACCCCGAAGTAGACCTCAAGCACGGAATCGAAAACACTTCAGGACCTCTCGGACAAGGTCATGTATATGCAGTAGGTGCAGCCATCGCAGCAAAATTCCTCAAAGCACGCTTGGGCGAAGAGACAATGAACCAGACAATCTATGCATTCATCTCTGACGGTGGCGTAGAGGAGGAGATTTCACAGGGTGCAGGCCGCATGGCAGGTTTCCTCGGTCTCGACAACCTCATCATGTTCTACGACGCAAACAAGATACAGCTTTCAACACCCTGCGACATGGTAATGGCTGAAAACACAGCTATGAAGTATGAGGCATGGGGTTGGAAAGTAATTACAATCGACGGCAACGACAGCGACGCAATACGCGCAGCACTCACAGAAGCAAAGGCAGAGAGCAAGCGCCCCACCCTCATCATCGGTAACACTGTAATGGGTAAGGGGGCACGCCGTGCCGATGGCAGCAGCTACGAATTCGACTGCGCCACACACGGTGCACCTCTCGGTGGCGATGCCTACATCAACACCATCAAAAACCTCGGCGGCGATGTAGAGAACCCCTTCCAGTACTTCCCCGAAGTAAAGGCAATGTATGATGCACGCCTCGAAGAGTTGAAATCAATCGTAGCCGAGCGTAAACAGAAAAAAGCTATGTGGGCAGCACAGAATCCCGACCTTGCAATAAAAGAGGCTGAGTGGTTCGGCGGCAAGAAACCCGTTATCGATTGGGATTCAATAGAGCAGAAGGCAGACTCTCCTACCCGCAACGCATCGGCAACAATCCTCGGTATCCTTGCCGAGAAATACGAGAACATGATCTGTTCATCTGCCGACCTCTGCAACAGCGACAAGACCGACGGCTTCCTCAAAAAGACTCATGCAATAGTACCCGGCGACTTCAGCGGAGCATTCCTCCACGCCGGTGTATCAGAGCTTACAATGGCTTGTCTCTGCATAGGTATGACACTCCACGGCGGTGTACTCGCAGCTTGCGGCACATTCTTCGTGTTCAGCGACTACATGAAGCCCGCAATACGTATGGCAGCCCTCATGGAGCTTCCCGTTAAATTCATCTGGTCACACGATGCATTCCGCGTAGGCGAGGACGGCCCCACACACGAACCCGTTGAGCAGGAGGCACAGATTCGCCTGATGGAGAAACTGAAGAACCACCACGGCAAGAACTCAATGCTTGTAATGCGTCCCGCCGATGTAAACGAGACAACACAGGCATGGAAGTTGGCAATGGAGAACACAGACAGCCCCACAGCCCTCATCCTCTCTCGCCAGAATGTAAACAACCTCCCCGCAGGCAACGACTACAAACAGGCTGAAAAGGGAGCATACATTGTAGCAGGTTCAGACGAAGAGTACGATGTAATTCTTCTCGCATCAGGTTCAGAGGTTTCTACACTTGTCGAAGGAGCTAAACTTCTCAAAGAGGACGGCATAAAGACACGTATCGTATCAGTTCCCTCAGACGGACTCTTCCGCTCACAGCCCAAAGAGTACCAGCAGAGCATACTCCCCTGTGGCGCTAAGATATTCGGTCTCACAGCCGGTCTGCCCGTAAACCTCGAAGGTCTCGTAGGCCACAACGGCAAAGTATACGGACTCGAATCATTCGGATTCTCAGCTCCCTACAAAGTGCTTGACGAAAAACTCGGCTTCACAGCACAGAACGTTTACAAACAGGTAAAAGAGATGTTATAATGGAGAAGACGATAATAGGACTTGCAAGCGACCACGCAGGCTTCCCCCTTAAGGAACAGGTAAAGGAGTGGCTCACAGCAAAAGGTTACGACTATAAAGACTTCGGAACATACAGCACAGAGAGTTGCGACTACCCCACATTCGCCCATGCACTTGCAACAGCAATCGAGCAGGGTGAAATGGAGAAAGGAATCGCAATCTGCGGCACCGGTAACGGAATAAACATGACACTCAACCACCATGCAGGTATACGAAGCGCCCTCTGCTGGCAGCCCGAGATTGCATCTCTCGCAAGACAGCACAACGATGCCAATGTACTTGTAATGCCCGGACGCTTCATCGAAGAGGCAACCGCAAAAGAGTGTGTAACCACTTTCCTTGATACCGAATTTGAAGGCGGAAGACACATTAGAAGAATCGAAGCTATTCCTGTCAAGTAAAGTATTACAATAGACTGACAATAAAGGGTGCGCCAAATGCGTTTTTGGCGCACTCTTGTATTTTATTATTATCAAATATATTACATAAAGTAGAATGTTGCATTGCAATGTTGTTGGAAATAAGTAACTTGAAAAGTTGTCCCTCTTTAAGGGGGACGAGAACTATTTCTATAGAAAAAGTTCGGAGGGGGTTCTTTACACATATAATAGCAATAGCCCATGCTACGAAGGAGAACCCCTCCGTCTTCAAAAACTATTGTTTTTGAATCCACCTCCCCTTTAAGGGCAGGAACTTTTTAGAATAGTTTTTTATCCATTGAAGGACGGGGTCGTACTTTTAGGTATAATATCGCATAATCATTTTTATTTTACACCGCAAAACCTCGCAAAGAAGAGCAGATATGCACACCATAAACGAAAAATACATAACAAACTACAAAAAGATAATCCGCCTGGGCACCCCCATAGTAATAGGACAGTTGGGAAACATCATCCTCGGATTCATCGATACCATAATGGTAGGCCACTACAGCGCCGAAGCCCTATCAGCATCAGGATTCGTAAACAACATCTTCAACCTCGGAATAATAGCACTGCTCGGCTTCAGCTACGGAGCAACCCCTGTGATAGGAGCACACTTCGGTCGCAAAGAAAATGACAATGTCGGTGCATCGTTCAAGGACAGCATCTTCGCAAATGCCATTGCCGGAGTAATCATATGCGCAATATATACCCTGCTCTTCCTAAACCTCCACAACATGGGGCAGCCCGAGGAACTGCTCCCTCTCATGCGCCCCTACTTCCTCATACTGCTGCTCGCACTGCCACTGACAGTAATGTTCAACACCTTCAAGCAGTTCACAGACACAGTAGCAGCCACCAAAGTAGCAATGTGGGTGATAATGAGCGGAAACATCATAAACATCGTGCTCAATTACCTGCTCATTTACGGCATAGGAATATTCCCCGAACTCGGGCTCACCGGAGCAGGAGTCGCAACACTCATCGCACGCGTGGCAATGATCGCACTTTTCGTCATACTCATAAAGCGCGAGAGTCGTTTCAAGAACTACTCCAAAGGCTTCCACGAAAGAGGTATAGCTAAAAAGGAAATAAAGGAACTATGCAAGATAGGTACCCCTCTTGCCCTGCAGATGGGCATGGAGACAGCCTCCTTCTCACTCGCATCTTTGCTCATGGGGTGGCTGGGTGCGACCGAACTTGCAGCTTTCCAGGTGATGTGCATCACCGGCTCACTCTGCTTCCTTGTATACTATGGTATAGGAGCAGCCGCCTCCATACGCATAAGCCATCACTACGGACGTGGAGAATGGGAAAACATACGCATTACAGCAACAGCTGCATTCCACATCATAATGCTGGTTGCAGCCATACTGTCAATAACAATTGCACTGAGTCAAAACCATCTGGCAATGCTCTTCACTACAGACAAGAGCATACAGACAATGTTTGCTGCCCTGCTCATCCCCATGCTCGCATACCAAGTGAGCGACGGCATACAGATAAACTACGCAAATGCCTTGCGCGGAATAGCAGTAACAAAGCCACTGATAAGATATGCGTTTATAGCCTACATCTCCATTTCATTACCTGTAAGTTATCTGTTTGGATTTACATTGAAGATGGGAGCAATAGGCGTAGCGTTGGGATTACCGTTCGGACTTACAGCGGCAGCACTGCTCTACTACACCCGATTCAGAAAAGAGATAAAGATGCACACAGTACATAAAATTACAAAATAAGAGTACATTTTGAAAACAAGTCGCGATGTTTTTTACACACAGACACATACTTTGTGCAGAATTATATCTACTTTTGTGCAAAATTAACCAATTTAAAGAGAAAAAATGAAAAGTCTCATCATGACACTGTTCTGCGCAATTGCAATGACATTGCCCACATTTGCGCAAAGTACACTCAACAGCAAAGCCGACAACATTGTAGGTGAATATCTCACCGACCGCGGCGGCAGCAAGAGTAAAGTTAGAGTAACAAAGGCTGCTGATGGCACATACACAGCCCAAATATTTTGGGTAGAGAACCCCAACGATGCAAACGGCAAAAAACGCAAGGATGTAAAAAACCCCGACAAGAAGCTCCGCAACACAGACATCGACAAGGTTGTGATTGTCAAAGGTCTCAAATACCTCAAAAGCGACAAGCAGTGGGGCGACGCAAAAATCTACGACCCCTCAAAAGGTATACGCGTAAACGTTACAGCAGAATTCGAAAGCGAGAAGAAACTCAAACTCCGCGGTACAGTATTCGGTATAGGTACAACAATCTACTGGCAGAAGATAAAATAATTATTGCTGTCCGGTAAATTTTTATTCTGCTGATGTTTTGGAACTCCTCCGTCTTCAAAAACAAGGTTAACAACTCTCCCTCTTGGATAAGAGGGACATTGCGTAATAAGCAATGTTTGCGACGACGGGAGCTTTAGCTCCCCAAAGGAGTGCCGAACGTAAAGTGAGGCTTAGAACGGGGGAGGGAGTTTGAATAATAACACAAGCAATAGTTTCAAACTCCTCCGTCTTCAAACGCTTTTGCGTTTGAATCCACCTCCTCTTATCCAAGAGGAGGAGTTTAAACCATTGCACTCAAATTTGTATCAAAAAAGGGATAGGGGCTTATACAAGCTTAAATATCGAATTTTAAAATATTAGTGTCCGGTTAATTTTTATTCTGCTTATGTTTTGAACTCCTCCGTCTTCAAAAACAAGTTTTTGAATCCACCTCCTCTTCAAGAGGAGGAATGTAAATCATTGAAAATTATTAATATACGACATTCTCCCTCTTGAAGAGGGAGTGCCCGCAGGGCGAGGGAGTTCCAATCATTGACTTAAATTTGTCTTAATAATGAATTGGGGCTTATACAAACTTAAATATCGAATTTTAAAAGAATTAAATACGTTTACCGGACACCAATATTTCCGCAACCATAAATTTCGCCCTCATTACTGACTCGATGAGTAGCAATGAGGGCGAAATATTTATCAACACATCAAGGTATGACTACCCTTCCAAAAATCCCGAATCGAAAGAGAGAGGCAACAACTCCCTTGCACCACCCTCAATAATATAACAACAATCCGTTCCAAAAAGAATTACACGCATGGCACGCTTATGTCGCGACTCCACTTCCAGCATCACCTGACGGCACGCACCGCAAGGGGCTATAGGACGCGACAGTTCACCATCGGCATTGCGGGCTGCAATAACCAACGTATCCACAGCTCTTGCAGGATATTGCGCCCCGGCACTGAAAAGCGCCACACGTTCGGCACAGAGGCCCGAAGGATAGGCTGCATTCTCCTGATTGCTACCGGTTATTATCGTACCCCAATCGAGTTTCACCGCAGCACCCACATTGAAACGCGAATAGGGCGCATAACTGCTCTTGGCAGCATTGCGAGCCATATCAACAAGGAATCGGTCCTCCTCGCTCAAATCCTCATATTTGCACACCTTGACGGTTGTATGCAATACAATCTCCTTCATAGTTTATTCCAAATATACCATTATGGTACCGCTCAACTGAAGCAGTGAAATTTCACACAATTTGGTGTTATATTCAGCTACAAGAATACGCTCCTCTGCATCGAGAAGGCTCTTCTGAGCCTCGCGCATCTCAATACCGGAAAGGTCGCGCAAGAGGTATCTCTCATGTGCAATAGCGTAGTTTTCGCGTGCTGCAATCACATTCATCTTTTCAAGCGCAAGCAATTTCTTGTTATTTTCGTAAGCCTGCCACAAGTCGCAGAGGTCGGCATACAGCGTAAGTTCAAGTTCCTGCATGGCCAGCTCGGCATTCTGTATGGCAATCTTCGCATTTCGGCGTTCGCGGCCTCTGTTGCCGTCGAACAGTTTGAATCCCATGGTTACACCAAAGTCGGCACCCCACTGCTTGCGCTTCTCTGTTGCACCGGTCTCATATTTGTTCTGTGTTATACCGTATCCTGCATTAAGGCTCAAATAGGGATAGTCGCGCGAGCGGATGCTTCTCAATTCCGATTCTGCAATCTTCTTGTCCTGTGCAGCAATAAGCAACGAAGCATTGCTACGCATGGTCAATTCCCACAACTTATCGAAGTTAAGCGGACGATTGACATCCACCAAAGTGTCGGCAACGACAAAAGCATTGTCTATGTTACGCTCCGCCATAAGTTCCTGCAAGCGTATGCGCGAAGTTGCAAGCAGCTCATTCTGCTTCACACTCTCGGCACTGTCGGCATTGAAGTCCACGCGTGCCTGAAGAAGATCGAGGCGCGAATTGTCACCAATCGCATATCTTGCATGCACTATTCGCAGACGTTCACGCGAAAGTTGCACAGCATGATTAAGGTTACGCATACGGGCACGCTGCTGCACAAAATTGTAATACTCGGCAGTCAACTTAGCCACATAATCCTCTATTGCTAAACGGGTTTGAGTCTCACTCTGCAATTTAAGTTCGCGCAAACGGTTGTAATCGGCCTGCATCTTGAATCCATCGAAAATCTTCCACTGCACATCAACTCCCGCACGCAAAGTGTTGTCGTTTATATTGCGCATCTTGCTGACAGAGCCATCCTCACGCGCAGTGCTGTTGCTGTTGTCGAGCGTACCACTGTACCCTGCACTTATGTCGGCCTTAGGCAACATTCCCGCATTGGCCCATGTAGCATTATTTTCCGCCACCTGCTGTTTGTTGCGGATTATGCGGAGCGAATAGTTGTTTTCCAATCCCTTTTCGAGACAAGCCTTCAGGCTGTTGGCCTCTTGAGCCGAAGCGTACATTGCCGCAAACAGAAGCGCGGCTGTATATATAAATCTATTTAATTTCATTATTGCTGTTTTTTATTAACGAGGTTGGTTGATACGAATGAATATATTGTAGGAACTATATACATGGTAAGCATTGTAGAGATAAGCAGACCTCCAACAACTGCAGTACCCATTGCTATGCGGCCGTTACATCCTTCGCCTGTGGCAAACATCAGCGGCAGAAGTCCGAGGATGGTCGATGCACTTGTCATGAGGATGGGGCGCAGACGGAGTACCGCTGCGTCACGAATCGCCATCATCTTGTCTACACCCGCCTTTTGCTTCTGGTTGGCAAACTCCACAATAAGAATACCGTTCTTTGCCACAAGACCAATGAGCATGATTATACCAATCTGACTGAAGATGTTCATCGTCTGTCCGCCGAACGACATGAATATAAGTGCTCCGCAGATGGCGAGAGGCACAGTGAGCATGATGATGAACGGATCCTTGAAGCTCTCGAACTGTGCGGCAAGAATCAGATAAATGAGTACAAGCGCCAGCGCAAATGCAAACATAAGACTCGACGAGCTTTCGCGGAACTCTTTGGAGTCACCGGCAAGAGCCGTACGGAAGGTATCATCGAGAGTGTTTGCAGCAATCTTGTCCATTTCGTCAAGTCCGTCGCCGATGGTCTTTCCCTCTGCCAATCCGGCAGAGATGGTAGCCGACACGAAGCGGTTGTAACGGTAGAGCTTCGGAGGCGCAATACCCTCGATAAGCTCCACAAGATTCTCCATCTGTATCATTTCGCCATCAGTACTACGCATATAAATAGATTTCAGATTGGCAGGAGTATTACGCTGCTGACGGTTAATTTCGCCAACAATCTCATACTGCTTGCCATTGAGGTAAAGATAACCCAAACGCTGGCCGCTAAGCCCATATTGCAGTGTCTGCGCAATATCTCTTGTGCTCACACCCATAAGGTTAGCCTTTTCGCGGTTAATCTCAATGCGCAACTCAGGCTTACTGAATTTAAGGTCGACGTCGGCCATCTGGAAAACAGGGCTGTCATAAACCTTTGCCATGAATTTAGGAAGCACCTCCTGCAATTTCTCTATGCTGGTAGCCTGAAGCACATACTGCACAGGCATACCTCCGCGACGGCTTCCGAATGTGGATTGCTGCTGCACGAATGCACGCGCATCAGTCTTTTTACGCACAGCCCTTGAAAGCTTTTCGGCAACCTCCATCTGAGTATAATCTCGTTGCTGCAAGTCCTTTAGTGTAATCTGAATGTTACCGCCACCGTTCGACACACGCGATGTAATGAACGCTGCATCGGGCATCAAAGAGTCGGCCATCAGGGTAATATCTTCAGTGTAGTCGCGCATATATTCGTATGTTACACCCTCGGCACCCATTGTACGAATGGTGATGCTCGAACGGTCCTCAAGCGGTGCCATTTCCGAAGGGATAGTGCTCCACAACCATCCGATGCCGATGAACGCAAGCACCATAATCACGATAGAGACATAGCGACGACGCAAGAACCAGTTGAGACTGCGTGCATAATAGCGGTTCATACCCTCGAAGAAAGGCTCTGTCTTGCGGTAGAACCATCCCTGCTGCTCACGACGAACAAGCAATTTTGTAGCGAGCATGGGAGTGAAGGTAAGCGCCGCAAATGAAGAAATTATCACCGAACCGGCAACCACGAAACTGAATTCGCGGAAAAGGCGACCTGTTGTTCCCTCCATGAAGACAATGGGGAAGAACACCGCGAGCAGGGTGATTGTCGTAGAAATTACTGCAAAGAAAATCTCCTTCGCACCATCGATTCCGGCCGCAATCGGACGCATACCGCGCTCTATTCGTATGTAAATATTCTCGGTCATCACAATCGCATCATCCACCACAAGTCCCACAGAAAGCACTATGGCGAGCATCGAAAGCACGTTTATAGAGAATCCGCACACATACATGATGAAGAAGGCTCCCACAAGCGATACAGGAATAACAATACAGGGAACAAGCGTAACACGCCAGTCGCGCAAGAAGAGGAAAATGATGATAATCACAAGGATGAATGCCTCGTAAACAGTGCTCTTAACCTCGTTGATTGAGGCGCGGATGAAGCGTGTATTGTCGAATCCGTAGTTATACGTAACATCATCGGGCAAGTCCTTTTTCATCTTCTCCATACGGTCGTAGACAGCCTCGGCAATGTTAATGTGGTTGGCACCCGGCTGGGGAATCACTACAACACCCACCATAGGCACACCGTTCATCTTCATATAGCTCTTGAGGTCGCGTGCGCTAAGTTCGGCACGGCCAATGTCGCTGAAGCGTATCACCCTACCCTCGTTGTGCTTGATAACAATATTGTTGAACTCATCGGTAGTGTGCATAAGTCCCAGTGTACGTATCGCAAGTTCAGTATTGTCGCCCTCGATGCTACCCGACGGCAACTCCACATTCTCTTTATCCAACGCATTCTTTACATCCATAGGCGTAACACCATAACCCGACATCTTCACAGGGTCGAGCCACAGACGCATACAGTAACGCTTCTCACCCCAGATGGAAACGCTGCTTACCTCAGGGATAGTCTGCAACTGCTCCTTTACAGTAAGGTCGGCAATTTCGCTTATTTCGAGCAACGAACGCTTCTCACTCTGTATCGCCACCATAAGGATAGGCATAGCATCAGCATCTGCCTTTGAGACTGTAGGAGGGTCGCAGTCGCGAGGCAGGTATCTCTGTGCACGCGACACCTTATCGCGCACGTCGTTGGCGGCAGTTTCAAGGTCCACAGAGAGTTCAAACTCCACAGTGATGCGGCTCTGTCCCTGCTGGCTCACACTGGTGAGTGAACGGATACCGGGAATACCGTTGATATTCTGTTCGAGCGGCTCGGTTATCTGATTCTCGATAACATCGGCATTGGCTCCGGGGTAGGAGCAGGATACAGAGATAATAGGGTTGTCGACCGACGGATACTCACGCACACCAAGGCTCGCATATCCGATAAGGCCGAAAAGCACTATTATCAGCGTCAACACGGTTGCAAGTACCGGACGCCGTATGCTAAGTTCGGAAATATTCATACTCTTCCTCCTTGAATTTTATTTGTTAACACTGTCGAGGATAACCTTCTGTCCTGTGCGAAGCTGCATAGTACCGGTGGTAATTACAGTATCGCCCACAGAGAGGCCATCTATTACCTGCACGAGCGATTCAGTGCGAACACCCTTCTTTATCTCCACAGGCACAGCCTTTCCGCTCTTGTAGAGGAATACCTTGTCGATACCCATTTCCGAAACAATAGCCTGACTGGGAATTGCAAGTGTCTTCTCGAAAGTCTGGGTGGTTAGCGCCACGCTTACATATCGTCCCGGGTAGAGACGGCCATCGGAATTGTCATACAGTGCACGCACTCCGAATGTACGTGTCTCGCTGTTCACATGAGAATCCACCGCATAGATTTCAGCTTTTTTTTCTTTAAGGTCGCCCTCAACTGTAAATGTAAGGGGAGTACCCGCCTTCAGTGTACCTGCATATCTTTCGGGCACTGCAAAATCAATTTTCAGAGGATTGGTCTTTGTCAGTTTGGCAACAGCAGTGGTGGGCGATGCATAAGTACCCTGACTCACCTGTCGCAGACCAATGATACCGTCAAACGGCGCGCGAAGCTCTGTAAGTTCAATATTTGCTGTAACCTTGTCAATCTCAGCCTGAAGGGTTGCAAGATTGGTCTCAGCCTCCTGGAAAGCCTCCTGACTGACAGCCTCAATTTCAAGCAAAGCATTCTGACGGTAGAGACGGTCGGTATATAGTTTCAACTGCGACTTCAACTTCTTCAGTTCGGCCTGCAAGGGAGCATCGTTGATTTTTGCCAGAAGATCGCCCTCGGAAACGCGCGTACCCTCCTTAAAGAAAATGTCTGTAATCTTACCTGATGTTTCAAACGAGAGATCCACCTCTTCATCGGGCAGGATACTGCCGCTGACGAAAAACTCGTCCGAAATTTCAGTCTCTTCAAGCACAATGGCCTTCACATTCAAGTCGCGGCTCTGCTTTCCCTTTGCAGCAACCGGTTTCTCCTTAATCTCTTCGTTTACCTGTGGGGTGAAGGTGCGTATACCCAATACAGTCGCAAGACCTGCAACTGCAACTGTTACTATACCCCATTTGACGTATTTGTTCATAGTGTGTGATATATTATTTTCTTATATTACGCTTAATTGGACACCTATACAATGGTTAAAGATTAAAATCTTAAATAAAATTTAACACATACAATTTTATACTAAGTTTAACGAGCAAATTTAGTAAAAATTAGAATTACAAGCACCTGAAAAAACAAAAAAAATAATATGAAATAATAGACATAACTATAAAAAAGATGGGGTTACCAAAAAGTGCAACCCCATCTGATTTAAATTAAAAGATATATTATCCGCAATGGAAATATTTGTTCACCAATTTGAGCATCTCCTCCTGATTGCCTTCAATCTCGCTGCGCAAAGTCCTGTCGCCGTATGAGCGCAGACGCTTGATAATACCATCAATCATCGCAGGACTGAAGACATTATACTGCTCAAAGACAGCACGCTGACGCTCAAGGCAATCGGCCGAAGCCTCGCAACTGTCGGGAAGCTGGGCAAGTGTCTTCAGTTTGTCTTCATTCTCCTTCTTGTGGATATTCACATTTACATAAGTCTTTTCGGCAAGTTCCAGTGCATTCTCAATCTCAAAGCCGTGACGACAAGCAACCGCAAGACCGGCTATCAACTGATAAACATCGGCCGAGCCATCGGGAGAACGCATCTCCACAGTCTGCTTCTGTGTTGTATCATAATTGCTCTCAGCCTCAAGCGGGTTGGCAATCTTGCACATGTCGCTCTTGGCAGCCCAGCCGAGGGGAACTCTGACAAGCACCGAACGGTTTCTGTCGCCCCAGCAGACATTTGTGGGAGCCTCCTGATGAGGAACAAGGCGGAAGTATGATGTAGGATTGGTATTTCCAAAGGCTGTTATCGAAGGAGCAAGCTCCATCATACCTGCAATAGCCTTGCGTGCGGTTGCAGAGAGCACACCACCGTCGAGCATCTGATTGTTGCCATCCTTCACAATGCGCATATGCACATGCAATCCCGAACCGGCCTTTCCCGCAGTAATCTTGGGAGCAAAAGTAATATCGTAACCCATGCGGTATGCCAGATTGCGTATAATCCACTTGGCTACCATCAGCTGGTCGGCTGCATCGGTAGCCGCAACAGGCAGGAACTCAATCTCATTCTGCTCATAGATAAGACCATCGATAGTAAAATTACCAACCTCTGAGTGTCCATATTTTATCTGTCCGCCTGCTTGAGCAATATAAGCCATACATTGTGTGCGGAACTCATTGAATTTGGCATAGGGAGCCGACTCATGGTAACCCTTCTGGTCAGTAGCGGGGAAAGTACCCTCATCTGGTGCAATCACATAATACTCAAGCTCGCCCATTGCCTGGAACTCCATACCGGTAACCTCATTGAATGCCTTGCAGGCCTTGCGCAAAGTATTTTCGGGAGAACTTTCAAGCGGCTCGCCATCCTTATTGAAATAAGAACAGAGCATCGAAAGCGTAGGAATCTCAGCAAACGGGTCGAGGAATGCTGTGCTGAAACGCGGCAACACATAAAGGTCACTGCTGCCCGCCTCAATGAAGGGGAAAAGGCTCGAACCGTCGACACGCTCACCGCAGGTGAGTATAGCATCGAGGTACGCTGCATTGTTTATCACGAAATTAAGAGTCTTCAGACGGCCGTCACCCGCAGGATACATGAAATTCACCATTCTTATTCCATTCTCTCTGATGTAACGCACAATGTCGGCCTTAGTAAATTCCTTGCAAGGTTTGCCAAGGAAAGCCACCACCCTATTAGGGTTCATATCCAATTCACAATTCATATTACTAATTTTATTAAGAAGCTGTTTGAATTTTATTTCGGAATTATTTGAGAGATATTTTGAGTAGATTTTCTTTATTATTTTGCAGGGAATAGCGGGCTATTTCCAAAAAATAAGAAAGAAAAGATGCCAAAATAGACTCAAATAAGCCGAAATGAACATCGCAAATATAGTATTATTTTCTAATAAAATTCAAACAGTTTCTAAATTTATCATTATGTAAAAACAACTGCAATTCTACAATACAAATTGCAAGTCAAACGACAAAGATATAATAATTTTTGTAAGTAACAGAGAAGAGGAGTAAAATTATTGCAAAACCATTATAAGAAACATGGGAACTTTATGAAATATCATCAAAAGTTCCCATGTACTAAAATTATATCTGCTTACATCCTACCATCTGCGACAACGCTGGCGACGTTTTTTCATCTTGCGCATAACGCCCGCAACCAACAGCAAACCAAAGGCCGCAAAAATCACCACCACCATCCAGTTATTGAGGTTGTCGCCCTTTACTCTCGACCACATAGCCAGCATAGCCTCGGTACGCGGGCCGCTGTCGTGCATCATGCCACAGCGCTCGATAACCTCGCGGTCGGGATACATCACAGAGTTTATTACCACGCTATCGGCACCCTCACCAAAGAAGTAGGTAAGATCCATAGGCTCCTTATAACCGGCCTCCACAGCCGACTCGGACATATACTCCATTACATCTTCAGTACCGATTACACTCACATAGCCTATCTCGTCCATGTTGCGGATGGCATTCTCGGGCATACACATAAAGTTAATGAAGTACGATGCAGCCTTGATATTCTTTGCATACTTAGGGATAACCCAGCCGTCGAACCACATGATACTACCCTCTTTGGGGACAACATAGTCCAACTTCACATCCACCGCATTGGCCTCTTCGATAGCCCACGCAGCATCTCCGCTCCATGAGAGGTTTAGCCACGCCTTCTCCTTGGTCATAACCTCCTTGCCGAAGTCAGCCTCCCAGCCGGCAACGTAAGGCTTCGCCTTCTTCAAAAGAGCCTCCACAACAGCGATAGACTCGTCCGAAGCATCGTGCATCAGTTCATCCAATGTAACCTCACCCGCAGCAATACGCTCCTGATTGGCGTAAATCAACAACGGACTATATACATCGCGGAAAGCATCCTTGATAAGCAGCTTCTTGTCGAACTTCTTATTCCACAGCGATGTCCATGTGCTTGCTTCCTCGCGTGTAACATACTTCGTATTATAAAGGAAACCTGTGGTACCCCACATATAACCGACAGAGTAGTCATTGGCATTCTTACCGCCGCCGTCAATCTTGTCGAAGACATCGTGGATAAATGGCGAGACATTGCCCAAATAGTTGGGAGTATTGCCAAAATCCTTGTTTATAGGCAACAGCAAATCGTTCTTGAGCATACGCTCAATGATATACTCCGAGGGGCATACCACATCGAAATCCTCCTTGCCGCGCTCAATCTTGGCAAGCATAATCTCGTTGATATCAAATAGTTGATATACAACAGTAACCTCTTCGCCGGTCTGTTCGTAGTACCATTTCTCAAACTCGGACAGCAGCGACTCGTCGATATAGTCGGCCCAATTGTATACTTTGAGTATTGACTTTCGGGAATCGTCATGCGAACAGCCCGTACAAATCACGGCAAATACCGCAAAGAGTATATAAAACAGTTGTTTCATTATGCTTGTTTATTATTTTTAGCGCGTTGTGAGCGCACATTTATTACAATCAACAACACCAGCACCGTAACGAAGATAATCGTCGACAGCGGGCGCAACTCAGGAGTGAGACCACCCTTGCGGGCATCAGCATAGATGTATGTCGAAAGGGTTTCAAGTCCCTCAGTTCCAATGGTAAAAATAGTTACAGCGAAATCGTCAATAGAGAGAGTGAAAGCAAGGATGAAGCCACTGATCATACCCGGCTTAATCTCAGGGATGATAACCTTACGCAGCGCTTGCGCAGGAGTGGCACCCAAGTCCAATGCAGCCTCATAGATATTGGGATTCATCTGTTGCAGACGCGGCAAGACACACAGCACAACGTATGGGGTGCAGAATGTGATATGTGCCAGGATAACAGTCGTGTAACCCTGAGTAACTCCAATACTCACGAACAAAAGGAACAATGATATACCTGTAATAATATCGGGATTAAGCATCGGAAGATTATTCAAAGTATTCATTACCATCTTCTTGCGACCATACAGTTTATGTATTCCCACAGCAGCAACGCTACCCAGCATAGTAGATGCAGCAGCAGCCACAAAAGCAATTATGAGCGTATTTTCTATGGCACTCAACAGAGAGTGATGCACACCGCCTGAGAACAGGGAGGTGTATAACTTGGTCGAGAAGCCCGTCCAGTTACCAAGCACCTTCGCCTCAGTAAAAGAGAATACAGCAATAATAAGAATCGGCGCATAGAGCATAGCCAAAAGAAGCCACAAATAGGCCTGAGCAAAAAATCTTTTCATCAGATGATTCCTCCCTCATTTGAAGCACCCTCCTCGCCGTCATCGCTAAACAGGTTGGTGGCAAAGATAATCACCAACATAATGAGCGACAAGGCAGCGCCATAGTTCCACATTCCGTTATTTATATTCTCCTGAATGGTTGTACCAAACAGTTTTATATTGTTCATTGTCAGCAACTCGGCAATGGCGAATGTAGAGATTGTTGGCATAAATACCATCATCACTCCACTCATCACACCGGGCATCGACAACGGCACCACAACCTTACGGAACACCGTCATAGGGTTGGCACCCAAGTCCTGCGCCGCCTCAATGTAGCTATGATCCATCTTCTGCATAACATTGTAGATGGGGTAAATCATAAAAGGCAGGAAGTTATACACCATACCGAATATCAAAGCACCCTCGCCCAGCGGCAGACGCAAGAAGTCGAACAATGCCACTGTAGCCAGCGTACGCACAAGGATGTTAATCCACATCGGAAGGATAAAGAGCACAACCATCACCTTAGATCGACACAGTTCCGAGTTGCTCAGAATATAAGCCGCAGGGTAACCCAGCAGAATACAGAGCACCGTGGTTACTATGGCCACACCTATTGAATAGACAAAGGTATTGGCCGCCTCGGGGCTTGAAATAAATTTAGCAAAATTGGAGAGAGTGAAGTTACCGTCAGCATCCTGAAATGCATACAGGAAGATAAGCACCAACGGCACCGCCACAAAAATTATCAAGAATATAAAGTAAGGAATACTCCAATTACTTCTCTTCATAAAATACCTTAACAACCACTTCATATCACACTATCTGTTAAGTTGTTATACTCTCTTGATCCGCATATCGTCGGGCTGAATCTTCACACCCACAATATCTCTGTCATCCCACACATCGTGTGTATCTACATAGATATTGTCACCACCCTCTGTGCGCACAGTCAAATGATAGTGGTCGCCTTTATAGAGGATAAAGCGCACGTCGCCAACCAACATACCATCCTCCTTGTTGTCCATAAGCTCAATCTTATCGAAGTCAACCTCAACCTCTATCTTCTCGCCGCCCGTCACATCAGGCTGCTCGTTGCATACAAGCTGCGTACCGAGAATATTTATATGGGTAGCATCGACCATAGTACCCTCGAAGGTATTTGTAATGCGCTCCTTCTGCATTACATGAATATCCGAAGGCTTTACAATGAGGCTCACCTCCTGTCCCACTTCGAAGGCATTATAATCCTGAATCATAATCTCATAACCATCGGGAGTAAGCACAATCATCTCATAGTGCACACCTTTGAATATGCACGACTGCACAACGCCCTCGAACATACCCGAAGCACACTTCGCCATTATGTAAACATCCTCCGGGCGAATAACGACATCCACCGGAGCATTCTCGCCAAAACCGGCATCAACACACTCGAAGTCGCGATTCATAAAACGAACCAAGCGGTCATGCACCATAATACCGTTCAAGATGTTACTCTCGCCAATGAAGTCGGCTACGAAAGAGTTTACAGGCTCATTATATATATCGGTAGGCGTACCAATCTGCTGAACACGTCCCTCGCTCATTACAACAATGGTGTCACTGAGCGTGAGTGCCTCCTCCTGATCATGTGTTACATATATAAAAGTGATACCCAGCGTCTTGTGCATATCCTTAAGTTCCATCTGCATATCCTTGCGCATTTTCAGGTCGAGCGCAGCCAACGGCTCGTCCAGCAACAACACCTGCGGACGGTTGATGATGGCACGCGCAATAGCCACACGCTGCTGCTGACCACCCGAGAGAGAGTTCACATCGCGCCACTCATAGTCGGTCATACCCACCATCTTCAATGCCTTTCTCACACGCGCCTCAATCTCATCCTCCTTCACCTTTTTCAATTTCAGGCCAAAGGCTATATTGTCGTATACATTAAGGTGTGGGAAGAGCGCATATCGCTGGAAGACAGTATTCACAGGACGCTCGTGCGGCGGAACCATAGTAATATCCTCGCCCGCAATCTTTATCTCACCCTTGTTGGCAGTGCCAAATCCGGCCAAGATACGCAACAACGTAGTCTTACCACAACCCGAAGGACCAAGAATAGTTACAAACTCGCCCTTCTTCACAAACAAACTAACATCATCCAAAACCTGTTTATCGTCAAAACTCTTTGAAATATGACTTAACTCGATGATGAAATTTGAATCTTTCATTTCTTAATCTAAATAAATCGGGATAAATAAAACTGTTAACTATTTTGCCTCGTTGGCCAAAAATCTGATGGCACCTACCACATCGAATTTCCAAGTAAGTCCTACGTTTATCATATGACGCTTAGTATAGTTGTTCGATGCCCACGCTGCGTGAATGCGAATACCTTTATTCTCTTTCAATGGGAAATACTCCAAACCTGCGCCATAGTAGATATACTCCTTGCCATTGGCTATATATGCAGGCATAACATACTCATTCTCCTCATTGGCAAGCACTTTATCCTCTACAGAGAGATACTCGCCAAGAAAGTCGTACGGAACATCATCATCTGTTTTCTCAATACCGAAACGACCGAACAGACGCAACGACTCGCCAAAGTTATATGCAGGCTGCACAGTGAGAGTATAATCCTTGCCTAAGCCTTTGCTCAAATCAGATGTACGGGCAATGTAGTCTAACATAAGTTCAAAATCACCCAAGTAGAACATATTGCCCAATGCCAGCATCTTGACGAACTTACCCGGCTCATACTCCATCATATTCACCGTCCAGATAGACTCGTAGTTATCCCACATGCCATACCACCCCAGGCCGTATGCGAAGAGATTATCATCCTTAGGAACAAATGCAAATGGAGAATTGGCCACCTGGAAAGCAAACGACGAAGTCTCGGCATTGTTGGTCCACATAGCCGACGCGCCCCACAGCCAACAGTTCATATTGTAGTTGAACATGGAGCCCATCTCGTAATAACAATCAAGTTCATAGGCGTCGTACTCGAAACTACCCACCATCAGTGCATCCTTACCAGCAGTAAAGGTAAAGTTGCCCAATTCGTAGCTCAGCGTAAGCCATCTTGTAGCATCAAAAATTGTTGAATTTTCACCGGCAGGCGACACAAGAGAGTGATTAAGACTATACGAAAATCGCTTGCCTATTTTACCGTCAATGTTCAACAGGAAACTATCACCACCAAACCCGGCCCTTTTACCGGATGACTGATGTTCATAACCAAATCGCGTATCAAGAGAAATCTGAGTTCCTCCTTCCGCATCATTTTTCACAGTTATATCCTCTACGGAAGAGGTTCCGGACAGCGTCGCACTACTATTAACTTCCTGCGCCCAAACTGTGGAACCGGCCATAAAAAATATGACCCCCAAAAAGGTTAAGAGTTTCTTCATTAAGCAGTAAAAAGTTTAATTACATAAGAGTATATTTTAATATTTCACTTTAATTTGCGGTTTTTGTAAAAAAAATGCGGCTACAAGACTCGCTTAACAACGAACTCACAACCACAATTTCGCGGACAAAAATAAAACAAAATATCGAATAAATGCCCCCTTTTGAAAACTTTTTTTTGCATAAGTGTGTTGTAACCCTATGCTACACACAAATATCACCATGCCCCATATCTGATCTCCGCTCTATTTTCTCCTCTCTTCATTGTGAAACTCAACGACATATCCTCATTGTCATCCTCACCCTCGGGAGCCGGCATGCCATTGCCCCACATTCGGCTGTAATGATACTCCCCATTATTACAGTTCCAATAACTGCCTTCTGCTTTTACAAGACTGTCCAATACCTGATAAAACTCCTTCGTCGGCATCTGCTCAAATTCCACAATCAGAAAATCATCATAGTCGCCATTGAAACTGCTACCACCCATTTCATACTCGACAACCCTAAACTCGGGGCAAGGCACACCGGTTATTCTCTCTATCGTATCGCTGTCGTCGAATCTATAACGGCGCATATAATCAATGCCGAGGGGTTAAAGAAATAATATACAAAAACCATTATCGATTTTTTTTAAAAATTTTGGTGAAAATTTAATGAAATATTGGAGATTATAAATCATTATTTTATATTTTTGCAGAAACTATTATTATAAAACAACTACACATGAATTCTTATTATTATTTAAATGCTGCCGGACAGCAATCAGGTCCTACCACAAAAGATAACCTTATAAATGTAGGAGTAACAAAAGACACTTATGTATGGTGCAAGGGAATGAGAAATTGGGAAAAAGCCGGAGATGTTCAAGAATTGAAACCATTGTTTAATACATACAATAATCCACCGGTTCCGCCTGTAACTCCTGTTCAATCGCCATCAACACCCTATAATCCAAATTTTGCAGGCAATCAATGTCCACAAAACTATATGATTCCTGCCATACTATCCACCTTGTTATGCTGTTTGCCCACAGGTATTGCTGCAATTATATATTCCAGCAAAGTAGAGAAGTTGTGGGCACAAGGCGACAAAGCCGGAGCTATAAAGAGTTCGGAACAAGCCAAAACATGGTGCATCATTTCATTGGGACTCGGTATAGTCAGTTTCATTATTGGCTTTATTGGCGGATTCCTTGGATGATAGAGTTGAACTTAAGTCTACAAAAACACACGTATTTTTTTTATCCTTATGAAGATTGCAATTTTAATATTCACGGTCATTATATCAATATTAGGAATTATTCTAAGCATATTCATATATCCGTTGATTGCATCATTCTTTGATGCATCCCCTACAATGTTGTCAATTGTAATTGGACTAACACTAATTGCAATTGTAATATTAATAACTAATTTGGCAACAGATGACAAATATATACGTTTCAGTATAATTGCTCCATGTATTCTAAGTCTGATTGCATCATTTGGCATACAATCTTATAGATTCAATTTCCGGTCGTATAACAACGGATATATTATATCATCTAACTGGGGAGTACACGATAATACCGGACAAGCATTGGTGAAATCCGGTTATGACCCATCCTGGTATATAGGAATCAATAAACAAGGGGCCGAATTTTTTGTAAATACCGATTACCGTATAGATTACGAATACAGTCGTGAGAATGATTACGAAAAATATGATTACAAAATCAGATATTACATGATTGACGGCACATTTGCAGGAAGCGAGGATTTTTCAGAATACTACGACGAAGAAGATAAAAAATATAATATCTACATATTTGATGATGCTAAATATTTGATTAAGGCTAATACCGGTATCACCATATACGCAGAAATTTGACTATAATAACCCTTTCTAAGATGAATATAAAGTGGAAAATCCTTACTATTTCGGCTTTAGCGATTGTATTGACAATATATGTAATTTCCGATCCTGAAACGAATGCATGGTTTCCAAAATGTTTATTCTTTAATTTAACAGGTTTGCAATGCCCCTCATGCGGAACGCAGAGGGCATTGCATTCTGTTCTTAATGGCGAATTTGTCAAAGCATTCCATTACAATCCTTTCCTTGCATTCGCAATACCCTATTTTTCCGGAATTATTTATGCAAAATGCTTCAACGGGAAAATAGCAGAGACACTGGAAAAATTTCTGCTTAACAGGTACTCCATCTACTCATATATAGCAATCTATTTTTTATGGGGAATAACTAGAAATATATTCCACATATAAACATACAATTCCCCTTTACTCGAACCTGATAGCCTTAGTAGGCTCAATCCTCGCAATAAGCATCGAGGGCAACACAAGCATTGCCGTAGATAGCGCAAACATGGCAATATTCAGCGGCACCAGCCACCATGTAAACTCCACAGGTACCCTATCCATATAATACATTTCGGCATCGAGTTTCACAACACCGTAATAGTGTTGCACCAAACAGAGCACGAGGGCAATGAAATTGCCCAATAACATTCCACGCCCTATGATGAGCATTGCATAATAGAGGAATATGCCGCGAATGGAAGCATCTCCGGCACCGACAGCCTTGAGCACACCAATGAGGTTGCTCTTTTCGAGAATAAGGATAAGCAGTCCCGAAATCATTGTAAAACCCGCAACGCCAAGCACAAGCACAAGAATCACCCACACAGTGCCATCGAGAATATCGAGCCAGGCAAAAAGGGCGGGATTCATCTCCTCCACCGTCTGCACATAAAGTTTTTCGTAATTCATTGCAGCCTCGGCATCCATCACCGCAGCCACAGTGTCGCGCACACTCTCCAACGATTCATAGTCGGAGACAGAGACCTCTATTCCGGTACATTTATCGCTTTCCCAACCATTCAGGCGGCGGACGGTGTAAATATCGGTCAGGGCAATCACATTGTCCATTTCCGACAGATTGGTCTCGTATAACCCTTTGACAGTGAAACGGCGGGCCTTCACTCCCGTTTGCACAAAGTAGACATTGACCTTGTCGCCGGTCTTTATCTGCATTCTGTCGGCAAGAGCCTTGGAGAGAAGCACACTACCCGACGCGGCAGTGTCGCCGAACTGTGGAATCTCTCCCTCTTTCAAGTACTCTGCAAAAAACGAAAAGTCGTAATCTGCACCCACTCCCTTCAGCATAATGCCGTCAAATTCATCGCCGACGGCAATAAGCCCAGGTTTCTGCACATACTTCTGCACATTGTGCACTCCGGGAAGTGCTGCAAGAGCGGCAAGCAGAGAATCGCGGGCCGTAACAGGCGATTCGCCATACATGGTACCCTCGTAGTTGCGCACCTGAATGTGCTGTCCGAAACCGACTATCTTCTCCCTGACGCTATGCTTGAAGCCCACGACGATGCACACCGAAAGAATCATTACCAATATACCGACAGCAACACCCCACTGCGCAATAAGCACAGCAGGTTTGGAAATTCTCTTCTCACCCTTTTGGGTAACAAAGAGACGACGCGCTACAAAAAATTCGAAACTCATTAGAAGCTGTTTAAATTTTCATCCGCGAAGATACAGCAAAAGAGCGGCAGAGGAAAATATCTCGGAAAAAATCGGCAAAAAATAGTAAAAAGAGAAACGGAAAGATAAGAAACTGTTTTAAGAAGCTGTTTGAATTTTATTGAAAAATAATTCTATATTTGCGATGTTCATTTCGGCTTATTTGAGTCTATTTTGGCATATTTTATTTCTTGTTTTTTGGAAATAGCCTGCTATTCCCTGCAAAACAATAAAAAAAATCTACTCAAAATACCTCTCAAATAATTCCGAAATAAAATTCAAACAACTTCTAATTTTATTGGAAAATGTATCTATGTTTGCGAGATTATTTCGGTTTCTTTGAGTCTGTTTTAATGTTATTGAAGTTGCTTTCACTCGCTTAGCAATTTGTGAACAAGTTCACATTGCGCTCGTTTAATCGCAACTTTGGCATCTTTTCTTTCTTATTTTTTGGGAATAGCCCACTATTACCTGCAAAATGCGAAAGAAAATCTACTTAATAACAGTTCTCAAATAAATCCGAAATAAAATTAAAGCAGTTTCTAAATTTCTTACTAACTTTGCGGTTCAGTAAACAATAATCTACAAAAACAAAAATAAAATGTTAGAAAGCTGGTTTGAATGTAAAGTAACATACGAGCGCCCCGGCGACAAAGGAACAAATACCAAAGTAAACGAATCGTACCTGATGAAGGATTTTACCTTCAAGAGCGTGGAGAAGCGCCTCACATTGGAGCTTCAGCCTTTCGTTACAGGCGAGTTCAACATCAACGAAATGAAGCGTGTGAAGTACGGCGAAATTGTTGACACACAGGACGAGACTGCCGACAAATGGTACAAATGCAAGATAGTGCTTGTAACCATCGACGAGGCAAGCGCAAAGGAGAAGAAGACTCCCGTACTCCTGCTGGTTAAGGCCGAGAGCGTGCCCGATGCCATCAGCCGCCTGAACATACACATGAAGTCATCAGTGATGGATTACGAGCTTACATCGGTGAACAACAGCCCCATTGTAGACATCTTCCAATACGAGGCTATTTAAGAACAACAATCAAAGATGAGCAGCATCACAGAAAGGTTGAAAGCGACACTCGCCACCATCCCCGAAGGTGTGCGGTTGGTTGCAATATCGAAATACCACCCCGCAGAAGCCATTGCAGAGGCCTACAATGCTGGACAGTTGGATTTTGGCGAAAACAAGGCACAAGACCTTGTAGTCAAACAACAGAGCCTGCCCAAAGATATAAGGTGGCACTTCACAGGACACCTGCAGCGCAACAAGATAAAATACATTGCGCCGTTCATCTACATGATACACAGCGTAGACTCCTACCAACTGCTGGAGGAGATAAACAAGCATGCTGCAAAGGCCGGCCGCACAATCCCCTGCCTGTTGCAGATACACATAGCCGAGGAGGAGACAAAATTCGGATTCACTCCCGAAGAGTGTTTGGCCATGCTGAAACAAGAGGAGTGGAAGAAACTCGAAAATGTAAAAATCAGAGGTCTGATGTGCATGGCGAGCAACACCGACGACAACAGCCGCGTAGCAGCTGAATTCAGAGCCGTAAGAGCATTGTTCGACGAAATACGCGACAGATGGTTCGCCGACGACAAGGAGTTTGACACACTGTCGGCAGGAATGAGCGGCGACTACCTCATGGCAATGGAGTGCGGAAGCACCTGCGTGCGCATAGGTTCAAGCATTTTCGAGGGGTAAATTTAAGGAAATTCCTCTGCATACAACAAAAAAGCGGGACGACAGACATTCATCAATCTGTCGTCCCGCTTTTTTATTATTAGTGTCCGGTAAACGTATTTAAGTCGTTTAAAATTCAATATTTAAGTAACTACAAGCCCAATTCTTTATTAAGACAAATTTAAATCAATGATTGGGACTCCCTCGCCCTGCGGGCACTCCCTCTTCAAGAGGGAGAATGTCATATATTAATAATTTTCAATGATTTATATTCCTCCTCTTGAAGAGGACATTGCGTAATAAGCAATGTTTGCGACGACGGAAGCTTTAGCTTTCCCAAGGAGTGCCGAGCTTGCGAGGTCATTCAAAAACACTGTTTTTGAAGACGGAGGAGTTCAAAACACAAGCAGAAGAAATTTACCGGACACTAATACTTTTTTATGGACTTTTTCAGTTACCACCGAACAACGCAGCTCTTTTATTCTCTTTATCCAAAAAGACAAACAACTGCCCGAATGGGAAAAGATGTATATTCTCAGGCATCGTGGGAGGGGAAAACACTGCTTTATCGTAAGTGATTTTGGAGTATGCTTTAACAGTACCATCGCTGATAAACAGAATGGTTGAATATGTATCATTCAATGTATAAGAGCACTCCTCTCTCAATGCACGGGACATTTTGTAGGGCAACGACCATACATAATCTTCATCATCATACGGATATATCACATACAGACTATCGTAAGCCTCGTCGCAATACTCAGCAAACGAAAATGGTTGCCCAATCTCCTGTTGTTCAAACGAAAAGTCAAGTTCCGGTTCGGATGGTCTGCATCCTATCAGGAGCATAACACACAGCGCCGACTTAAAGGCCAATTTGCAAAATTCCATCATCAGTATCTTTTTCAATTTATTAGTGTCCGGTAAACGTATTTAAGTCGTTTAAAATTCAATATTTAAGTAACTACAAGCCCCAATTCGTTATTAAGAAATTTAAGTCAATGATTGGAACTCCCTCGCCCTTTGGGTACTCCCTCTTATCCAAGAGGGAGAGTTGTTTGCCTTGTTTTTGAAGACGGAGGAGTTCCAAAAGATCAGCAGAATATAAATTTACCGGACAGCAATATTTTCAATTCGAAAATACAATCTCACCATCGCGGCCATCAACCGTCACCGGACGTGTCCGGTCGATTGTGCCTGCAATAATCTGCTTCGAAAGGTCGTTGAGCAGACAGCGCTGTATGGCACGCTTGATAGGTCGCGCACCGAACTGCGGGTCAAAGCCGGCATCGGCAAGAAGTGCCACAGCTGCATCAGTAACCTTCAGTGTTACACCACCCTCTGAAAGGCGGTTGCTGATTTCCGATACCTGCAAGCGCACAATCTGCTCAATCTCCTCGCGGTTGAGAGGGGTGAACATTATTGTCTCGTCAATGCGGTTGAGAAATTCTGGACGGATGGTCTTCTTCAGCATATCCATCAGGTGCATCTTCGTCTCCTCAATTACAGCCTCGCGGTTTCCGGAATTGATTTTCTCGAACTGCTCCTGAATATAGCCGCTGCCAAGATTGCTTGTCATAATTATAATGGTATTCTTGAAGTTCACCACGCGACCTTTGTTATCTGTGAGACGACCATCGTCGAGCACCTGCAACAGTATGTTGAATACATCGGGGTGAGCCTTTTCAATCTCGTCGAACAACACCACTGAATAGGGTTTCCGTCTCACAGCCTCGGTAAGCTGGCCACCCTCGTCGTATCCCACATACCCCGGAGGGGCACCAATGAGACGCGACACCGAGAATTTCTCCTGATACTCGCTCATATCTATTCGAGTCATCATAGTGTCGTCATTGAAAAGGTAGGCTGCCAGCGCCTTTGCAAGTTCGGTCTTTCCCACTCCTGTGGTACCGAGGAATATGAACGAACCGATGGGACGCTTAGGATCCTGAAGTCCTGCACGGCTGCGGCGCACAGCATCACTCACAGCGCTGATAGCCTCATCCTGTCCTATGATGCGTTTGTGCAGTTCATCCTCAAGAGTAAGCAGTTTCATGCTCTCGCTCTGCATCATCTTGCTCACAGGGATGCCCGTCCAACGCGATACAACATCTGCAATATCTTCGGCAGTAACAACCTCCTTTATCATGGCATCGCCATCCTGCGTCTCATGCAATTGACGCTCAGTGTCGGCAATTCGCGCCTCAATCTCCTTCAGTTTACCGTAACGGATTTCAGCAACAACCCCATAATAACCTTCACGCTCCGCCTTTTCGGCCTCGCGCTTCAGCTCCTCGATGCGCTGTTTGTCATTCTGTATGCTGTTGGCAAGTTCCTTTTCGTGCTGCCATTTGGCAAGACGCTCCTGTTCCTGCTCCTTAAGTTCGGCAATCTCTTTGTTAAGTTGCGAAAGTTTCGCCTCGTCATTTTCGCGCTTGATAGCCTCGCGCTCAATCTCCAACTGCTTCAGATGGCGCGATATTTCGTCAAGTTCTTCTGGCAAAGTATCGCGTTCCATGCGCAATTTTGCAGCAGCCTCATCTACAAGGTCAATGGCCTTGTCGGGCAGGAAACGCTCTGTAATGTATCTGTCACTGAGATTTACAGCTGCAATAAGAGCATCATCCTGAATGCTCACCTTATGGTGGTTCTCATAGCGCTCCTTAAGTCCTCGAAGGATGGAGATTGTACTCATCCTGTCCGGCTCATTCACCATCACAGTCTGGAAACGACGTTCAAGCGCCTTGTCCTTCTCAAAATATTTCTGGTACTCATCGAGAGTGGTCGCACCGATAGAACGCAGTTCGCCACGTGCGAGCGCAGGCTTCAGGATGTTTGCTGCATCCATCGCACCCTCGCCCTTGCCGGCACCTACAAGTGTGTGAATCTCGTCGATGAAAAGAATAATGTTACCCTCGGATTTGAGCACCTCACTGATAACAGCCTTCAATCTCTCCTCGAACTCACCCTTATACTTTGCACCAGCCACAAGAGCGCCCATGTCGAGCGAATAGATCTGCTTGTCGCGGAGATTTTCGGGAACATCGCCACGCACGATACGGTGGGCAAGCCCCTCTACAATCGCAGTCTTTCCCGTACCCGGCTCACCTATAAGTATAGGATTGTTCTTGGTACGGCGACTGAGAATCTGCAAAATGCGGCGTATCTCATCGTCGCGTCCGATAACAGGGTCGAGTTTGCCACTGCGTGCCGCCTCGTTCAGATTGATGGCATATTTGCTTAAAGACTGATAGCTCTCCTCGGCTGTCTGCGAAGTAACCTTCTCACCCTTACGCAATTCGGCAATGACCGCCTTGAGCTCTTTTTCGGAAAGCCCTGCCTCCTTCATAATCTTCGAAGCGGGACTGTTGACCATGAGCAGCGCCAGCAACAACGACTCGACAGAAGTAAACTCATCACCAAACCCTTTGGAAATATCCGTTGCCTTGCTGAATACCTCGTTACATTCGCGGCTGAGATATGGCTCGCCGCCCGAAACTTTCGGCAAAGTTCTCTCTATCCTCTCTGCCTCCACTTTCAACTGCTGCATATTTGCACCGGCCTTCTTTATAATAAAAGAGGCCATCTGTTCGCCTACTGCAAGAATAGCATTCAAAACATGAACAGGCTCTATAACCTGCTGTCCCAATGACTGCACTCTGCTGAGAGCAGTCTGCACAACTTCCTGTGCTTTGATTGTAAAATTGTTGAAGTTCATAAATTATATCTCCTTTCGACAAATTACCAACAAATAGTGTACCGCGAAGGTTTTGTACGCCATTTTGTCTCACTGTGCGCCATTTTGACACAAAAGAAAAATTTAAGAAGCTGTTTGAATTTTATTTTGGAATTATTAGTGTCCGGTTAATTTTTATTCTGCTTATGTTTTGAACTCCTCCGTCTTCAAAAACAAGTTTTTGAATCCACCTCCTCTTCAAGAGGAGGAATGTAAATTCCTGAAAATTACTAATATACGACATTCTCCCTCTATTGAAGAGGGACATTGCGTAATAAGCAATGTTTGCGACGACGAAAGCTTTAGCTTTCCAAAGTACCGAATTGCCGTGCCTCAAAATGAATAGAAAATAACAAAAATGAACATTGAATATGCTTAACGAAAAACTCTATAGCACAGCGGTTTAGCATTTTGTTATATAGAAGGAGTGCCGAGCTTGTGAGGCTTAGCAGGGCGAGGGAGTTCCAATCATTGACTTAAATTTGTCTTCATAAAGAATGTGGCTTGTAGCTACTTAAATATTGAATTTTAAACGACTTAAATACGTTTACCGGACAGTAATATTTTCCAATAAAATTCAAACAGCTTCTAAACAATAAAAGCATAATCGATGCAAAAAGGAACAGCCTGCGAGGAGTGGTTAAAAAATATTAAATCTTTACACTTGCGCGAACAAAATATCATCCGAGAATGTTATATAAAATAGAAGGGTTTGCCAATAAACGACAAATTTCGGATATAATATACACATTCTGTTGGATTCCGTATAAAACAGTCTCAAATAATTGAAACCAAACAACAAAAAATCATGGAAGAATTACTGAAAACATTCAAGGAATGTATGCAAAACCACGGTCACAAGTGCATTACCGTATCAAGCGTTGAAGATTTTTGTGAAAAATTGCACAACATGGGAGGAAAATACAAAGGATTCGTAATGACCGATAAACTTGAAGGCTTCTGCATGATGTACATTGACACAGAAGAGATGATGAGAATCAAAAATTCAATAGAAAGCAAGCTCACTGATATAAGACTCAGAATCGACCCCGTTGATAAATTAATGCTTAGCATAACACCCGAAGAATATGTAAAAAGATTCATTTCGGGCACCACACAATACTCACTGCTCGATACATACTACAACGAATACATCCCGCCCCGCAAAAAAAGAACCGGCATCATGCGATGGCTGTTCGGTGAATAAAAAATTGCAACAGAGTAACAATAAAAGCAATTTCAGAAAGAAAAATCAAAAAATATGTCTATTTTTGCAAAAAATTCACATCTGAAATTGAATTTAATTATAGACATAGGAAACAGCAGTTGCAAATCGGCCCTTTACGAAAAAGGACAATTAAAAGAATTTCATAAAGGCAGCAACAGCGAAATAGAAATTCTCGACAAATGGAACAGGAGTTTTAAAATCGAAAAAACCATTGTTTCATCAGTAATAACCATTCCCCAAAGAATAGAAGAGCAACTCAGTACACTTCCCTGTATCACAACACATTTCAGCAACCGCACCCCACTTCCCATCAATGTACTCTACAGGACACCGCACACACTTGGAGCCGACCGCCTTGCAGCAATAATGGGCGCACAAAGCGAAGCCCCAGGCAAAGACCTGCTTGTAATTGATGCAGGAAGCGCCATCACATACGACTTCATCGATGCGGAGGGCAATTACCATGGAGGCAACATAGCCCCCGGAATAGAGATGCGACTCGCCGCACTGCACGAACACACCAACAGGTTGCCACATATAGGCAAAGAAGGCGAAATCCCTACATTGGGATACGACACAGAAACTGCCATCCGCAGCGGAGTAATCAACGGAATAATATACGAAATCGAAGGCTACATTGCCGAATTGAAGAAAAAACATCCCGAACTTTTGGTTTTTTTAACTGGTGGAGACCAAAAATCTTTGATTTATAAGATAAAAAGTTGCATCTTTGCAGACGAATTTTTAGTCCTAAAAGGACTCAACCGCATTTTAACACACCATGACAATATATAAGAGACTACTATTCACAGTATTAGCCCTTTTAACCGTATACATTTCACAAGCCGAAAACGGAATCAACTCTCCCTACTCGCGCTTCGGCCTCGGCACACTCTCTGACCAGAACCTTGCCGTCAACCGACAGATGGGAGGATTAGGCTATGCCCTGCGCGACAACAGCTACATAAATCTGCTAAACCCCGCAGCAATGTCAGCAGCAGACAGCACAACAATGATATTCGAGGGCGGATTCTCGCTGCAGAACGGCAATTTCAAGGAAAACGGCATAAAAATCAACGCCAAAAACGCAAGTTTCGACTATCTCGCAATGAGTTTCAGACTACGCCGTAACCTCGGAATAGCATTAGGTATGCTTCCCTACTCCAACGTAGGCTATTCATTCAGCCGTAACGAAACGATCCTCAGCCCCGACGGCGACTCGAACGGCTCGTTCAGCAGCATTTACAAATACAACGGCACCGGCGGACTTACACAACCCTTCATATCAATCGGTTGGGGAATAACAGACAATTTCTCTATAGGCGTAACCGCATCATACCTCTACGGAGAAATCACCCATAACATCAGCAACAACTTCACTGACAACAACATAAGCAGCACATCGCGTCAATACAACCTCAATGTATCAAACTACAAGGCAGACTTCGGTGTGCAATACAGCAAGATCATATCCGAAAAGCGCAGTTTCACCATCGGAGCAGTCTACTCATTGGGCCACGACCTTGATGCCGAAGCTCGCATGATAGAGCGCAAAACGACAAGCGGCACAGCCGAATACAGCGATACAACCACATTTGCCAATGCCTTCAAACTCCCCCACACCATAGGAGCAGGTTTCACATACACCACAGGCAAATGGACTTTCGGTGCCGACTACACCTTCCAGAAATGGAGCGACTCCTCATTCTTCGGCGACAACAAAGGTTGCGACCGCAGCAAAGTATCATTGGGAGCAGAATTTTCCCCTTCAAAAATATCGCGCAACATTCTCAAACGCAGCCGTTACCGTGCAGGTCTCTACTACGCGCAGCCCTACACGGAGTTCAATGGCAGCAAAGGTTGTGAAGAGTTCGGTGTCAGCGCAGGTTTCACCATGCCCATGAACAGCACCAACAACATGAACAACAACCGCAGCCTCCTGAACATATCGGGACAATTCGTCCGCATCAACCCCAAGACAGAAGGCATGATTACAGAAACATACCTCAGAATCAACATAGGTGTAACTTTCAACGAATTCTGGTTCTTCAAGTCAAAAGTAAACTAATCAAATTATAAACCAACACCATGAAAAAACAAATCCTATTAATTGCATCGCTTTTCATTGCAATTGGCACATTTGCCCAAAATGGTATCACAAACGCATTCCGATTCGGACAAGGCGAAGACAGCATCAAGTGTATTGAAGCAATTTCACTCTACAACGTGAACCTTCAGAACAAGAACTACGCAGCAGCTTACCCCGAATGGAAAAAAGTCTTCACCAACTACCCCGTAGCACGTGTAGACACCTACACCAAAGGCGAGCAGCTCCTCAAAGCACTTATCGCAGCAACAACAGACGAAGCGAAGAAAGCTGAATATGTAAACGAACTCTTGAGCGTATACGACCAGCAGATGAAATACATCGACAAGCTTCAGGAAATCACCAAGACTCCCCTTTCTGAAGGAACAGTGCTCGGCAAGCGCGCTCTCGCATACATTTCATATGTACCCAAAGCATCACTCGACTCAGCCTACAACATGCTCTCAAAATCAGTGAACATGGAAAAAGGAAACTCAGAGTACATCATCACACAGCAGTTCATGAAGATGTCTGCACAGAAGTACAAAGCCAACAAGGCTACCCACGGCGAGCAGATTATCCAGGACTACCTCGATGCTTCTACTTACGTAGTTGAAGTCCTCGACAAATACAACGAGAGAATCGACTTCTATGAGAAGAGATACAAGGAGACAAGCGATCCCAAGGACAGCGTACGTGCAGACGGTTTCGGCAAGATGATTGGTGCAGCTCGTGTAGCCCGTAGCAACATCGACGCATACTTCATCAACAGCGGTGCAGCTTCATGTCAGGACCTCGACACCATCTATGCTCCCAAAATCGAAGCTAACAAGGACAACATCGATTACCTCAACAAAGTCATCAACGTAATGAGTATGCTCAAGTGTACCAACGAAGACGCATACCTTACAGCATCAGAGTATGCCCTTGCAATCAACCCCACAGCAAAGGCAGCAATGGGTGTAGGTTTCCGCTACTTCAAGAAAGGCGAGACAGACAAGGCACTCGAACTCTTCGACCAGGCAATCGAGCTTGAGACCAGTGTAACCAACAAAGCAGAAATGTGCTACAAGGCAGGCGTAGCAAACTACAGCATCAAAAAATATGCAAAGGCACGCGAATACGCACAGAAAGCCATCTCACTGAACTCAACATACGGAGCACCCTACATCCTCATTGCACAGTGCTACGCAGCCGCTCCCAACTGGAACGACAACGCAACACTCAACAAGTGTACATACTATGCAGTGCTCGACAAGCTCAACAAGGCAAAAGCTGTTGACCCCTCAGTAGCAAAAGAGGTACAGAAGATGTACAGCGCATACAGCACACACACACCCAAAATCGAAGACCTCTTCTTCTTGGGTTACAGCAAAGGTCAGGCAATCACAATTGGCGGATGGATAAATGAAAGAACAACAATACGTTAACATATCCTACAAACACTATAGTACAACAATCGCAATGCTTGCGATTGTTGTACTGTTTATGCTTCTTTCGTGCAGCAACGACAAAATAAATGTCGAAAGCCCGATAGAAGAACCCGACTCCATATCCTATTTAAGCACCTACGGTGTAACCACTCTTATCAGCGACTCCGGACGCATCAGCTACAAGATAGAAGCCGAAGAGTGGCACATATACGAAAAGCGCAACCCCAAATACTGGGCATTCGAAAAGGGCGCATATCTCGAAAAATACGACGACAGCCTGCACATTGAAGCAACCATCAAAAGCGACACAGCCTACTTCTTCAGCGACATGAAGCTGTGGAAACTCATAGGCAATGTAAACATCAGAAACCAGAAGAACGAACGATTCTTCACCGACCTCCTCTATTGGGATCAGGAAAAAGGAGACATCTACTCCGACAAATACATAAAGATAGAGCAAGAAGACCAAGTAACAACAGGCATAGGCTTCCGCTCCAACCAAGCCCTCACCAACTGGGAAATCCTCTCAACCGAAGGCATCTACACAATCGAAGACCGAAAATAAATGACAACCATCATCATACAAATCATCATAGTAGTTATCTTCTCCGCCTTTTTCTCTGGTATGGAAATAGCATTTGTGGCATCCAACAGATTCCGCATGGAGATTGATATAAACAACAACACCATAACCTCGCGCATACTCGACAGATTCTACCGCAACAGCAACAACTACATATCCAGTATGCTCGTAGGCAACAACATCGTGCTTGTAATCTACGGTATCCTGATGGCCAACCTCCTCAACCACACCATTCTCGCGACACTGAACGATACCCCCTCAGCGCAACTGACATTACAAACCATCATATCCACCATCGTAATCATAATCACCGGCGAATTCATCCCCAAAACCCTTTTTCGCATCGACCCCAACAGCACGGTTAAAAGCCTCGCTATCCCCGCGTTCCTATTCTACGTAATACTATACCCTCTTGCACAATTCACCACATGGATATCATGCCAGATACTGCGCATGTTCAATGTAAAAATAAACAAGGAGACACGCGACACCACATTCAGCAAAATGGAGCTGACGCACCTCATCCAAAGTTCCATAGAAAACGCAAAGGATGATGAAGAGACCATCGACAACGATGTAAAAATATTCCAGAACGCCCTCGACTTTTCCGAAATAAAGGTACGCGACTGCGTCGTGCCCCGCACAGAAATCTGCGCGGTCGACGTAACCACCAAACTCGAAGAACTCAAAAAACAGTTCATCGAATCGGGACACTCCAAAATCATAGTCTACAAAGACAACATCGACAACATCATCGGCTACATACACTCGTCTGAGCTCTTCCGCAATGCCCGCCAATGGCAAAAACAGATATGCAGGATGCCGATTGTCCCCGAAACCCTCTCGGCGCAAAAGCTCATGCACAAGCTCATGCAAGAGAAAAAGACCCTCGCAGCAGTAGTGGATGAATTCGGTGGAACATTGGGAATAATCTCATTCGAAGACCTGCTCGAAGAGATCATCGGCGAAATAGAGGATGAGCACGACAACACAAACTACGAAGCAAAAAAAATAGGTGAAAACGAATACAAGTTATCAGGCCGTCTCGAAATTGAAAGAATCAACGAACTTTTCGATCTCGAACTCCCCGAATCCGACGACTACCAGACCATCGGAGGCATGATACTCTCCTATCACCAAAGCTTCCCAAAGGTCAACGAAACAATAACCATTGACAAATTCCAGTTCAAGATACAAAAAACCCGCAGCACCCGTATAGAAGAGGTAACGCTCAAAATAATTTAGAATTTCAAATTCCATACATTACAAAAAGCCTGTTTTGATTTCCGCAAAATCCAAACAGGCTTTTTCTATTGCAAGAAACACACACAAAAAACAGTTCCATATATTGCAAATGGGCGCAATTACAGCAACAACATCCCCAAAAAGTCAAAAAAGGTAAAAAAAATCAGCAAACAGACACAACTTAATGCAACAAAAAAGAGGAAATATCAAAGCAATTTATTAACTTTGTCGGCGTTTTGTTCAAACTGAAAGAAATAAAAAAAACAAAATAAAAATACACTAAAAAATTATGGCAACATTACAAAAGCTACGCAACATGGGCCCCATGCTTATCATCTTCGTGGGAGTCGCATTGTTTGCATTCATTGCCGGTGATGCATGGAAAATTCTCCAGCCTCATCAAGGCTCACAGACAGTAGGTAGCGTTAACGGCGAAGAACTTCTCGCAACAGACTACCAGAAAATGTATGAGGAATACTCAAACGTAGTTAAATTCCTTCGTCAGACAAACTCACTCAGCGAAGATGAGCTCAATCAGGTAAAGGATGAAGTATGGCAGAACTATGTTCGCAACTACATCATCAAGACAGAAGCAGAGAAAATCGGTCTTACAGTTTCAGCAGCCGAGCTTCAGGACATTGTGAACGCAGGTCAGGATCCCATCCTCCAGCAGACACCCTTCAAGAACGAGCAGGGCCAGTTCGACAAGAACCGTCTTAACAACTTCCTCGTAGAGTACGACCAGAAAAAGGACGATGCTAACTTCGTACAGCAGTACGGAGACCTTTACGAGCTCTGGAAGTTCGTTGAAAAGACAATCACAGACAACGCTCTTGCATACAAGTACCAGACACTTATCCAGAACACATACCTCTCTAACCCTGTAGCTGCACAGAACAACTTCGAAGCAAACAACGCATCATACGACGTTGAAATCGCAGCCTACCCCTACACAGCACTTAAAGATACAGAGATTACTGTAAGCGACGACGAGGTAAAAGCCCTTTACAACAAGAACAAGGAGCAGTACAAACAATACTCAGAGAGCCGCGACATCAATTATGTAAGCTACCGTGTAACTCCCAGCGATGCCGACCGTGCAGAACTCAACAAGGAGATGAACGAGTATGCAGAAATGCTCAAAGCAGATGATGCCGACTACGCAACTATCCTCCGTCAGGCAAGCAGCATGATACCCTACTCTGCTGTAGCATGGAAGAAGGAGAGCTATCCCGAAGAGGTAGCAGTACGTCTCGATGAGACAGCTATCAACACAGTTGTAGCTCCCATCTACAATCAGGCAGACGACTCATACACAACCTTCAAGCTCCTCGGTAAAGCGGCAGTAGCCGACTCAATCAAATACCGTCAGGTAGCATTTGCAGCAGCAACTCCCGAGGCAACAGCAACTCTTGCCGACAGCATCATGGGTGTCCTCAAGGCAGGCAGCGACTTTGCAGAGATAGCAAAGAAATACGAGCAGGACGGCAATGAAATCTGGCTCACTTCAGCACAGTACGAAGGCATGATGGTTGACGGCATGAACGCTACATTCCTCACAAAGATCATCGATGCCAAGAAGGGCGAATACACTCTCCTTGAAATGGAAGGCTCACCTGTAAAGATCATCTTCCAGGTAACAGAGAAGAAGAACGAAGTAGAGAAATATCAGGCTGTAGTCATCAAGCGCGAGGCAGAGTTCAGCAGCGAAACATACAATGCTGCATACAACAAGTTCAGCGAATTTGTAACAAAGTGCAAGACAACAGATGACCTTGTAAACAACGCAGAAGAATATGGCTACCGCGTACTCACACAGAACAACATCCACACATCTACACACAAGATTGCAGGTCAGAACGGTACACGCGAAGCTATCAAATGGATATTCACAGCTGCACAGCCCGGTAACGTTTCACCCCTCTACGAGTGTGGCGAGAACGACAACCTCCTTGTAGTATCTCTCGCAAACATCCGCGAGAAAGGTTACATGCCTATGGACGAGACTTCAGAGTTCCTCCGCAACCAGATTATTGTCGACAAGAAAGCTGAGAAAATCATGAGCGAGCTTGCAGGCAAGAAGTTCGAGGCAGTAGCAAGCACAGCAAACGTAAAGTGCGACACTGTTAAGCATATCACATTCAGCGCACCCGCATACATCAGCCTCACAGCTGCAAGCGAGCCCGTAATCAGCGCAGTTGTTACAGGTATGGAGAATGGCGCCGTAAGCGCACCCATCAAAGGTAACGCAGGTGTATACGTAGTACGTCTCATTGCAAAGAACGCCAAAGGCGGCGAATACAATGCTAAGAAAGAGCAGGATGCTCTCAAGATCTTCGGTCAGCGCGGAGCATCACGCTTCATGAACGACCTCTACGAGAAAGCAGAAATCGAAGACAACAGATACATCTACTTCTAATATCTGATAGAAGATTACAAAAAGTCAACCGACCAAAAGCCAGGCTTTTGGTCGGTTGACTTTTATGATTATCAAATATATTACCTAAAATGCAACGTTGCATTGCAATGTCGGTGGAAATAAGTAACTTGAAAAGTTGTCCCACTTTAAGCTAATCTTTGGACACATCTTTCAGTTTTTATATTTTGCTA
>SUXT01000105.1 GCA_015060835.1 Bacteroidales bacterium | reverse complement strand
CAAAATATAAAAACTGAAAGATGTGTCCAAAGATTAGCTTAAAGTGGGACAACTTTTCAAGTTACTTATTTCCACCGACATTGCAATGCAACGTTGCATTTTAGGTAATATATTTGATAATCATTTTTTATAAAATGGTCTATCAGCTTTCTTCACAAGTTTCTTATCGGAATCCACTTCAGATTCATTGACGATACCTTTATCAACATTCTGCCACGGCAACGAAATAAAGCCATCGGCTATGCCCATAGGGAACGAACCGCTGAAGAGTCCGAAAAACTGTTTGTATATAGGCACAGGCTGATAAAGACCATCCCAATCGCGCACTGCGAGCACCTTCATTCCGTTGGGAACAGCCTCTACAAAAAGTTCCGCGTCCATCTCCATAGGCTCGCCATCGAAATGTACAATGCCGGGATTGCTGCGCTTTATTTTCAACCACTTGGTATTCATTGTCTTTATATGGCTATTCTGGTCTATTGTATTGCTCAGCACCTGACCGATGAGAATAGGAATATCCACCACAGAGAAAGGTTCAAGAATAGTAACACTCAGCAATCCATCCTTCATAGATGCCTGCGGAGCAATATATACATTATTGCCATACTGCGCGGCATTGCCACAGGCAATAAGGAAAGCCTTGTTCTTCACCGCACCCTGTTCAGCCTCAATCTCATAGACCTCAGGCTTATACATTACAAGGTCGTGCAGCGCCTTGTTGATATACCCGATAAACCCGCGACGCTTGCCCTCGGCGAAGCTACGACTCACAATAGCATCGAATCCCATACCGCAGGTACAGAAGAAAGGCACGCCATTGATTTTTCCATAGTCCACGGGCACTGTTACCGAGCGGTTTATAAATTCAATCGCACTCTTTATGTCCATAGGAATACCCAAATGGCGGGCAAAACCGTTACCCGATCCGCAAGGAATTATACCAAGCGCCGTATCAGTACCTACCAAAGCACGTGCAACCTCGTTTACGGTACCGTCGCCACCTACGGCAATTACAGCATCCACACCCTGTTGCACAGCGCTCTTCGTCAGTTCGCAGGCATGGGCAATGTACTGCGTCTCGGCAATGGCATAATCAAAAAGTTCCTTATTAAGATATGCATCAATAAGTTTAGGCACATAACGCTTGTTATGCACCCCCGATTTTGGATTTATAAGAAACAATAGACTTCTCTTCTTCATACCATGCTTATCTTTGCATTATCAATTGCATTACTTTGCAAACACAATGCAAAGATAATGCAAAGATTGGAATTTGTAAAAAGTATTCTATTTTTTAGAAAATTTTGTAGCGGGAACAGGAATCTGCCAATATACTACTTCAGTACACCCAAAGGAATCCCTGCTATATTTTCGATGGGATAACCCCGCTCCACAAGCCCATTGATGAGAGAATCCTGCGATGAACTCGATTGATAAGGCAAAAGGTCGAATAGCGGCAACATTGTTGCAAGATGCTCCATAATCTCGGCCTGAATGCTCTCATAATGATTCCACACAGTGTCGGCTGTAAAGCAATAAATCTGCAACGGCACACCATTGTCTGTAGGCACAAGCGTACGCACCATTATCAGCATCTGCTTGTTCAGCATCGGATGATCCCTAAGATAATAGTTGGCATAAGCGCGGAAAAGCCCTAAGTTGGTCTCTATGGAACCAAAAAACCTCTCCTCGCTCTCCAATCCGTCGCCACCGTCCCTCATGGCGGTGATGAAACGCTCCATTTGAGGAGAGATACCCATAATCCTATCAAGGAACTCGGGAGTACACCTATATATATTATCACTCTTTATAGTATAGCCACGCATAATACGCCGTCCGCCACTCTCGCTCATCGAGCGCCAATTGACAAAGCTGCCGCTTATTAGAGAATAAGGAGGAATGGTAACAATAGTGTTGTCAAAATTCATCACTTTCACGATAGTAAGCGACATATCCACCACGGTACCGTTGATGGCAGTGCCGGGAATCTCAATCCAGTCTCCCAGACGCATCATATCATTTTCGAGAAGCAGAATGCCACCCACAAAGCCCGTAATCGTATCCTTGAACACCAGCATCAGCACAGCAGCAAAGGCACCCAAACCTCCAATCAGGTAAAATGGAGACTTGTTGGTGAGTATTGAAATTACCACAATGACAGCCACTATGTAAATGACAATCTTTGTAATCTGTATAAATCCCTTGATCGGTCGGTCGTGGAACTTGCGGTTGCTGCCGGCAACTCCGCCGACTGAGGAAAGAATGGCACTAAGCGATCTCACAAGCACTACCGTAAAATATATCCATGTGAGATTCTCAAAAACGGACAACAGTTTGGGATGTCCGGTGAAAGCAACCGGAAGCAAAGAGATTACCACCACCGGCGGAATGATGGATGTTGCACGCTTCAGAGCATCATACTCCAGAAGTTTATCGAGCAGAGTATAACTTTTGTGGCTCTGTATGCGACGCGTCAACCCCTTCGCGACAAAATGAGCAACCGCACCGGCAAGAATGCCGATAATCACAATCACAACAAGATAGAGAACCGAATCAACCTGAGAAACAATAAATTCAGGCAGACCCATTTTACTGAGCACCATCTTGATGCTCTCAAGAATATGAATGGAAATTTTCTCAGAATCCATAGGAGAAACATTACAATCAAAAGAAATAACTAATCGCACAATTCTTTTGTTTAACGGAAACAATTACTATATTTGCAACTATGTTGCAGTAAAAACAAAACAATCATGGAAGTAAAGAAATATATCCAAGAGAACGAACAACGGTTCTTAGAAGAACTATTCTCGCTGATACGCATCCCCAGCATCAGCGCACAAAGCAGCCACAAGGATGACATTTGGGCCTGCGCCGAACGTTGGAAAGAACTGCTTATAGAGGCAGGAGTTGACAAAGCCGAAGTAATGCCCTCGACCGGCAACCCTCTCGTATATGCCGAGAAGATTGTCTCCCCCGATGTTCCCACAATACTCATATACTCACACTACGATGTAATGCCCGTAGAGCCTCTTGAACTGTGGAACAGCGCCCCCTTCGAGCCTATAATAAAAGACGGACGCATATGGGCACGCGGAGCCGATGACGACAAAGGCCAGGCAATGATTCAGGTAAAAGCCTTCGAATATGTCGTGCGCAACGGACTGCTTAACAACAACGTAAAATTCATATTCGAGGGCGAAGAGGAGATTGGTTCACCCAGCCTTAACGCCTTCCTCGCCGAACACAAAGAACTGCTGAAGTCGGACATAATCCTTGTTTCGGATACAAGTATGCTCGGCGCTGAACTGCCCTCACTCACCACAGGTCTGCGCGGACTTGCATACTGGCAGGTAGAGGTAACAGGTCCCAACCGCGACCTGCACTCAGGACACTTCGGCGGCGCAGTGGCAAACCCCATAAACGTGCTGTGCGAAATGATAGCCGGCATGACCGACGGCGATGGCCGCATCACCATCCCCGGCTTCTACGACGACGTCGAAGAATTGTCAAGCGAAGAGCGCGACATGATAGCCTCAATCCCATTCGACGAAGAGGCGTACAAAAATGCCATAGGCGTAAAAGCTCTGCGCGGCGAGAAAGGATATGCCACACTCGAGCGCAACAGCTGCCGCCCCTCATTCGATGTGTGCGGCATTTGGGGCGGTTACATAGGTGAAGGCGCAAAGACTGTCCTTCCCTCAAAGGCATATGCCAAACTTTCGTGCCGTCTCGTAGCCCATCAGGATCACGAAAAAATATCACGAATGTTCGCCGAATACTTCACATCCATAGCCCCCGACTGCGTAAAAGTGGAAATCACCCCCATGCACGGCGGCGAAGGCTACGTATGCCCCATAACCCTCCCCGCATACAAAGCTGCTGAAAAAGGTTTTGAAAAAGCATTCGGCAAAAAGCCCCTCGCAGTACGCCGTGGCGGAAGCATCCCCATCATCAGCGACTTCGAGAAAATACTCGGCGTAAAGACTGTGCTCATGGGCTTCGGACTCGAAAGCGACGCCATCCACTCACCAAACGAAAATTTCCGTCTCGACATCTTCCGCAAAGGCATAGAAGCCGTAGTGGAGTTCCACAAGAACTACAAATGAGATCATAAAGAATAGGAGGACAACACCTCCACTCAAATAGGAGTATCAACACCATTTTAGAGTAATAAACGGCTCTAAAATGGTGTTTTTTATCACAGAAAATATTCTTTCATCCGAATGACAGAAACTGGCGAGACAAATACTCTTTATATACAAAGAGACGAAAACAGAACGATAAAGTAAAAAAAAAAATTAGAAGAGTGATAGGAACAACCGGGACAAATACTCTTTATATACAAAAAAACAAAGAGACAAAAACAGAACGATAAAGTAAAAAAAATAGAAGAGTGATAGGAACAACCGGGACAAATACTCTTTTTATATACAAAGAAACAAAAGACATTGAAACAACAAGCACATTAAATATTAAACATTATGAAAAAGTTAGCATTATTATTTATCCTTGCACTCACATTGACAACAGCAAGAGCAGATGACAGTACCATTTGGTTTACAAGTTCACAGTTTGCATTACAGATTGACGGCGAATGGACAGACTGGGTGAAAATAGATGTACGAATCAAAGTAACAGAAGACAAAGTAACAATCTATAGCGACGAGGTACAAATCTACAAAATCAAAGAAAAGCTTGAAGCTCCATACGACGATACAGGAAAACAGATAAAGTACAAAGTCGTTGACCAGGATGGTGACTACGGAACTATAAGATTCAGGAAACAGAATGACGGAACACTGCAACTCTATATAGACTTCTCAAATATAAGATGGGTGTATTCAAGCCTTGAGGGATAAAGTTTCATCCTACTCAAAAAAAAGATTGCATGGCAAGGAGATGCAATCTTTTTTTTATACCCACAACCGAGGAAGCAGAAAAAAAAGAAAAACAGAAAAAATATTCAAATAATAACAAAATATTGCTACAATAGCATTATCTTCGCAAGCGGATTAAGGTATTTGTGGCAAGAGCATACGCTACAAATGAAAAGGGAACACCGGTGCAAATCCGGGACTATACCCGTAGCTGTAAGTTTCAGCAAAATCCGTGTAATCGACACAGCCACTGCTATTGAATAGCGGGAAGGCTACACGGACGAAACAAGTCAGAAGACCTGCCTCAACCCAGACACAACAAATGCTTTCGGGAGATAAAGCATAGTGACAAGAAGCATCCGCAAACGACCGGCAGACGGTATGCGGTTGCATATTTCCCACCACCCATATTATAAACTCCAACAAACACAGATGATACAGACAGTAATCAAAAGAGACGGGCGCATCGTGGGATTCAACCGCGAAAAGATAGCTGCAGCCATTCGAAAAGCCATGCTCACCACCGAAGCAGGCGAAGACGAAACACTTGTATACAAGATAGTTGACCGCATAGAATTCCGTGGTAACGAACAATCTTCAGTAGAGGAGATACAGGACATGGTAGAGATGGAACTTATGGCATCCCCCCGCAAGGAGGTTGCCAAGAGCTACATATCATACCGCGACAAACGCAGTATCGCCCGCAAGGCAAAGACACGAGAAATATTCCTTGAAATAGCCGAAGCAAAATCCAACGACATCACCCGCGAAAATGCCAACATGAATGCCGACACCCCGGCAGGCATGATGATGAAGTTCGCCTCGGAAACCACCAAACCCTTCGTCGACGACTATCTGCTCTCCGAGGAGACACGTTGGGCTGTGCGCAACAACTATCTGCACATACACGACAAGGACTATTACCCCACAAAATCCCTAACCTGCATACAGCATCCGCTGGATAAAATCCTGCAGAACGGATTTCAGGCGGGACACGGCGAAAGCCGCCCCACAAAACGCATAGAGACAGCCTCGATAATGGCCTGCATCTCCATGGAAACCGTACAGAACGAAATGCACGGCGGACAGGCTATCCCCGCATTCGACTTCTACCTCGCCCCATATGTGCGTCTCAGCTACATCGAAGAACTAAAAATAATAGAAAAATTCACAGGTGCCAACCTCAAACACCTCTACGATGCCCCGATAGAGGACTATATCTACCGCGAACTCGACTTTATGCAAGGCGAAGAACGCTTCAGACAACATGCCATCAACCGCACCGTCAACCGCGTACACCAGTCGATGGAGGCATTCATACACAACATGAACACCATACACTCACGCGGCGGCAACCAAGTAGTCTTCTCATCGATAAACTACGGCACCGATACATCGGCTGAAGGACGCTGCATCATCCGTGAACTTCTGCAATCAACATTCGAAGGTGTGGGTGGCGGCTCCACAGCCATCTTCCCCATACAGATATGGAAGAAAAAGCGCGGCACCAGCTACCTCCCCGAAGACAAGAACTACGACCTCTACCAGTTCGCCTGCAAGGTGGCTGCACGCCGATTCTTCCCCAACTTTGTGAACCTCGACGCCACATTCAATAAACACGAAAAGTGGAACGAAAACGACCCCAAGCGCTACATCTACGAAGTAGCCACAATGGGATGCCGCACACGAGTATTCGAAAACCGATTCGGTGAAAAAAGCTCGATAGCACGCGGTAACCTCTCATTCTCTACCATAAACATAGTACGTCTCGCCATCGAGTGTATGAACATAGAGAACCGGACACTGCGCATAGAGACATTCTTTGCAAAGCTCGACGAACTGCTCGAAATTGCAGCCAAACAGCTCTGCGACCGCTACGAATTCCAGAAGACAGCTCTTGCGAAGCAATTTCCTCTGTTGATGTCCTCACTGTGGAGCGGCTGCGAAGAGCTCAAACCTAACGACACAGTGGGCAGAGTAATCAACCAGGGCACACTGGGCATAGGCTTCATAGGCCTTGCAGAATGTCTGATAGCCCTCACCGGCAAACACCACGGCGAAAGCGAGGAGTCACAGGCATTGGGACTACGCATAGTAACATATATGCGCGATCGCGCCAACGAATTCTCGGAACGCTACCAGCACAACTTCAGCGTCCTTGCCACACCCGCCGAAGGATTGTCGGGCAAATTCACAGGCGTTGACCGTCGCAAATTCGGAGAAATAAAAGGAGTAACAGACAAAATCTATTACACCAACTCCAACCACATCCCCGTCTACTACAAATGTTCACCAAAGCACAAGGCCGAAGTAGAGGCTCCCTACCACGATCTCACACGTGGCGGACACATCTTCTACATAGAGATTGACGGCGATGCAACACACAATCCGCAAGCCATAATGGACATCGTAGACCTCATGGACAAGCACAACATAGGCTACTGCTCTGTGAACCACAACCGCAACCGTTGTATGGATTGCGGATACGAAGATGCACAGGAAGAGCTGCTCAAATGTCCTCGTTGCGGCGGCGAGAACATCGACAAGCTGCAACGCATCACCGGTTACCTTGTAGGTACAACAGAACGCTGGAACAAAGCAAAACTTGCAGAGCTCAATGACCGCATCGTCCACAAATAGCATACGCATCCTCGACATAAAGTACGGTACCTCCGTAGATGGCATAGGACTGCGCACCTCGCTCTACTGCGCGGGATGCGAGAACCATTGCCCCGGTTGCCACAACCCCCAATCATGGGACACAGCAGGAGGCGAAGCAATGAGCGTCAACGAACTCTTCAGACTGATTGAAGATGCCGACATGAATGTAACATTCACCGGTGGCGACCCCATGCTTCACCCCGAAGGCTTCACAGCACTGGCACGTATGATAAAGGAGAAGACCGACAAGACAATATGGTGCTACACCGGCTACAGCTTCGAGGAACTGCTCAAACATCCCGCACGCAAAGCCCTTGCAGAACTGTGCGATGTTATCGTAGACGGCAGATACATAGAAGCCCAAAGAGACCTATCGCTGCACTTCCGCGGCAGTCGCAACCAACGGATAATAGATGTGAAGCAATCACTCAAAGGTACAATTCACACAGTCGAATATTAAAATAAATGCCCGCTGCTTTTACTGAGAGCAGCGGGCATTTATACGTTAGAATCAATAGAAAAACACCCTAAGAGAAAAAGGAATCAACAAATCAAACAATAACCTTTTATTAGTGTCCGGTAAACGTATTTAAGTCGTTTAAAATTCGATATTTAAGTAGCTACAAGCCCCCATTCTTCATTAAGACAAAGTTAAGTCAATGATTGGAACTCCCTCGCCCTGCGGGCACTCCCTCTTCAAGAGGGAGAATGTCATATATTGATAATTTTCAAGGATTTACATTCCTCCTCTTGAAGAGGAGGTGGATTCAAAAACATAGTTTTTGAAGACGGAGGAGTTCAAAACATAAGCAGAATAAAATTTACCGGACAACAATAATATAAATTATTGAAGGATAGAGTGTCCAATATCGAATTAACGTTAATTTCCTACAACAGTTCAATTAGGTAATAAATTTGATAATCATTTTAAAATTAATGCCCGCTGCGTTTACTGAGAGCAGCGGGCATTTATACGTTAGAATCAATAGAAAAATATTAGTGTCCGGTAAACGTATTTAAGTCGTTTAAAATTCGATATTTAAGTAGCTACAAGCCCCCATTCTTCATTAAGACAAAGTTAAGTCAATGATTGGAACTCCCTCGCCCTGCGGGCACTCCCTCTTCAAGAGGGAGAATGTCGTATATTAATAATTTTCAATGATTTACATTCCTCCTCTTGAAGAGGAGGTGGATTCAAAAACA
>SUXT01000104.1 GCA_015060835.1 Bacteroidales bacterium | reverse complement strand
CTCTACTTGATTGTCGCCATCTATTATGGCAGCATCATTGTTAAGCATTATGTAGAAACGCTCATCGTCCACCTTGTAGTTTATTGTCAACATCCTGTCGTTGAATGTCCATTTGCTTATCGCTCCCTCACCCATTTGGGCGGTACGGTAATCTTTCTCTATCAGGTGCATCCGTGCAATTGCATTTACCATCGAGTCGCTCAGCTCTTCGATAAACGGCGAGGTTATTCCTGTCCACACGGGGTTGTCGCTATCCTTTGTTGCCCAATATATGCTGTCCTGTTCGGCGACATATTTTTCTACCGCCTCGTTGTCGGGAAGGAACAGGGTGTATTGTCCGTAGGTCTGTAACAGCGAGAATAGTTCTGCCCTTTTCAGCAGAGTGATAAAATGCGAGTACTTCTCGCTGCGGTTGAGCAGATAGTCGGCTACCGTCTCACCTGTGAAAGTGAAGCGGTTGCTCTTGTCAATCTCGTCGGTGCAGGCGAGGATTGACAAGGCTATTGCGAGTATGTAGAGTATTCGTTTCATCATTTGTTATTTCTTCTTTACTCCTCCTCTTGGATAAGAGGAGGTGGCCGTCAGGCCGGAGGAGTTTGAAAATTTTGCTTGCGTATTCATTCAAACTCCCTCCCCCTTCGGGTACTCCCTCTTAGCCAAGAGGGAGAGTTGTTTTCTCTTTGTTTTTCAATATATTACTAAAGCTCCTCCTCTTGGATAAGAGGACATTGCATTGTCTGATAACTCTTCGGCTTTATCTTGGGGTAAAGATAATGCTTTTAATATTGTTTCTGTCAAAGATGCAATAAATTCTTTATCATCTATTTCCCATAGTATTTGGCGACCATTTGAAGGTAGGTGGGTCCGCAGTCTTTCCTGTCGAATTGTATGTAGTGTTGGAAGTGTTTTATCATGTGTTATTTGTGTTATGCTAATATGTTTTTTCAGTACCTGTCCTCAGGCTTCGTGGGGTCGCTGATTATATGCAACGGCACAAATTCGAGATAATCTATAATGGCATCCACGCTAAATTCACCGATATACCTGAACCTTATCTTATGGTGGCCACCGTCGAACCTCTTTTTTGTAATAATTCTTCTTATATAGGCTTTATTGTCTCTTGCGCACATATAACCATCACTGTTAGTTGTATAAAGTGACATTGGTGCCTTCATCCACCCTTTATGACGCATGAATTTGTCATTTTCCAATCCATTGTCGTATGTTTCGTCATCGGGCACATAACCGGTAAAATTCCCCTCCCATCTGCTTGAAACATCCAAATATGTAACCCTGAATGGGTCCCCCTCCACTTTTCCGTCGATATATACCTGACAAGGAAAATCTATCATGACACCAATGAAAGTCAATGGTTGCGTCATTCCAACCCTCACCTCGTACACGCGCGACGGAAGTGGAGGAAGTGTCAATTCGAAATCAAAGAACCTACTGCAATGAATAGATCCACCCATGAAAAGTCCGCCACCTTGCTGCACAACTCCTTGTCTCACGCTCAAATTCTTGCTGTACCCATCGGGCAGATAATTTTTATAGAACACTTGCGCCGGGTTATATCTGCAACCGTTACACTGGAGTTCGGGAAGCAGACTGAGCACATCTATCCTTATGCGCTCATTGAGGATGTTGCCGAACATCTCATCCTCGTCGTATATGAGTATCTTGTCTATGGGGTGCACAACGCCGTTTGTCGCCATCTGGTCGAAGCGGGCATACCCCTCATGCGAAGCTACAAACTCGGTGAGCGGAATCACGCGCACACTCAGATGGCGGTGCATATCTGTGTTGAAAGGTGATTCGCGCATATTGTAATTTATGAACGTATCCCTTCCATCGGGACGGCTCATGGGCTTCATTGCCTTCATCATTGTGCCCTGCATAGTCTCGAAATAGTCGTAGCGGTCGAATTTCGTTGGCATCTTCGTGTCAATATCGAATCCGTCGATTGCACCGTAGGGCACTATCCGGTTGTGCGGCATTTCGCGCGGCACAAAGTGGTAGGCAACGAATTTATGCAGCGCATTGCGCGGACTTGTCAGGCTGTCCCTATCTTCGGTGCCGTACCACTTTTCGGCAAAGGCACGCAGGTCGTTCACATCGTTGATGCCGTAGCTGCGGAACACCTCGTCGGTCTCAATGAAGCCTGTGTATTTATAAAAACGTGTCGGTGGAGAAGTAACCCATATTCCTGATCTTTCATCCTGAAACTTATAGTTATCAGCATCGTAGCTTTTATCGTTTTCAAGCGTCAGCGAGTCGCGGAAACCTGTCAGGTAGAGTGCATTGGCAAAGATGCTGAAGAAACTGTACGACCCTATGAGTTCGGGGACATTCTTCTGCGAAGGAGCGACAACCTTATCAACTATGTGCACTACTCCATTTTCTACCTGATTGTCGCCGGCGATTATTGCTGCGCTGTTGTTGAGCATTATGTAATACTGTTCGCCCTTGACAACATAATTGATGCCCAAGAAACGGTAATTGAAGTTACGCGACGGGAGAGCGCCTTCGCCCATCTCTGCCATCATGTGCATGGTCTCTACAAGGTGGGTGCGCGACAGCACGTTTGCCATCGAGTCGCTAAGCTCCTCCAAAAGCGGCGAGGTTATTCCGGTGTTTATGAATCCGGGGGTGTCCTTTGTTGCCCAGTATATGCTGTCCTGCTCGACAAGGAATCTTTCGATAGCCTCGTTGTCGGGCAGAAAGAGTGTGTATTGCCCGTAGGTATTGAGCAGGCTGAAAAGGTCGGCACGCTTCAGCAGGGTAATCATGTGGGAATACTTTTCGCTGCGGTTGAGCAAGAAGTCTGCCATCGTCTCACCCGTGAAGGTGTAGCGGTTGCTCTTGTCTATCTCGTCCGTGCAGGCGAGGATTGACAAGGCTATTGCGAGTATGTAGAGTATTCGTTTCATTTTTTGTTATTTCTTCTTTACTCCTCCTCTTGGATAAGAGGAGGTGGCCGTCAGGCCGGAGGAGTTTGAAATTTTTACTTGCGTGTTCATTCGAACTCCCTCCCCCTTCAGGTACTCCCTCTTAGCCAAGAGGGAGAGTTTTTTTCTCTTTGTTTTTCAATATGTTACTAAAGCTCCTCCTCTTGGATAAGAGGAGGTGGCCGTCAGGCCGGAGGAGTTTGAAAATTTGCTTGCGTGTTCATTCAAACTCCCTCCCCCTTCTAAGCCTCACTTTACGTTCGGCACTCCTTGGGGGAGCTAAAGCTCCCGTCGTCGCAAACATTGCTTATTACGCAATGTCCCTCTTAGCCAAGAGGGAGAGTTGTTTTCTCTTTGTTTTTCAATATATTACTAAAGCTCCTCCTCTTGGATAAGAGGAGGTGGCCGTCAGGCCGGAGGAGTTTGAATATTTTGCTTGCATCTTCATTCAAATTCTTCTGTTTATTTGCACTTTTTCAAATATAGTTCTTTTTACAATGAGCGAAGCTACCCCCTCCATTTTTAACAATCTTTAATAATTACTTAGTGTCTGTCTTCGGGCTTCGTGGGGTCGCTCACTATGTGCAGTGGAACAATCTCTATGTAGTCGAGCAAATAATAAGCTACATTGTAATTATTTTCGAGACCATAGGCATCCTCCGAAAGATTTCTGAAGCGGAGCCAATGTTCCCCATCAGTGAGATGCTCTCTTGTAATTATTTTACGCATATACAACGGAGCGTCCCTTGCCGGGAGATAGCTGTAATAATCGCTGCTGCAATAACTATCGGGTGCCTTCATCCACCCTTTATTCCTTAGGAGTTTATCATTTTCGGCACCATTGTCGTATGTTTCATTGTCGGCTACCCATCCTATGCGCTCATCTTTCGCTGTCAAGTCCAGATTCAAAGGAACATCGCATACAACATCATCGAGATATATTTGCATCTTTGTATCTTCTTTGCTTATAAGTATAGGAGTTTTGTTCAATTGAACATTTATTCTTATTTCGTATGTCCTGCTCGGTACGGGCGGCAGTTTTATAGCCCAATCGAAGCGGTTGGTAAATGGTATGCAATCGCAATTATAATAGGAATAGGGGCAATAATAGCCCAAATACCTCTCCGTTCCGTATCTTTTTATACCCTTGCAATAGTCTCCGGGAAATTCCATAGATTCATTTTGCCAGATGTTGTTGCTCGACAGTTCGGGAAACAGTGCGGCAGCATCGAAACGCATACGCTCGTTGAGTATGTTTCCTGCCATTTCGTCCTCGTTGTAAACGAGAATCTTATCTATAGGGTGTATGATGCCGTTTGCTGCCACAGGCACAAAATCGGCATACTCCTCGTTCATTCTGGTAAATTCGGTCAGCTCCATTATACGCACGTTCAGATGTTTGCGCATTTCGTAGTTGTATGGGACTGTGCGCTTTGAGTAATTGATGTATATATTCAGCCCATCGGTGGTACTCAGCGGCTTGAGCACCTTAAGCAGTGTGCCCTGCATGGTGGCAAAGTAGTTGTAAAGGTCGTGGCCGGTAGAGCACACATCATCGTAGTATTCGTTATTCAAGCCTGAGCGCGACGGCACTATCCTGTTATATGCAATTTCGCCCTCCACAAAATGATAGGCCACAAATTTGTGCAACGCATTCTTAGGGCTGCGCGGATTATCCCTATCCTCGGTGCCGTACCACTTCTCGGCAAAGGCTTTAAGGTCGTCGAGAGTGTGGATGCCGTTAGCGCGAAACACCTCATCGGGCTCCACAAATGCAGTGTACTTGATATACTTCTGCTTGGGGAAATAGGATGGAATGTCGTCGGGGAACTTATATGCATAGTCTATGTAATCGGCAATGGAATAATTGAATCCTGTCTCGCCGATGGCACGGCTGAAGATGGAAAAGAAACTATGCTCCATTATATGGTTGGCAATGGTCGTATGCTTGGTGTCGAGCGGTTTGTCTATTATGTGCACAAAGCCGTTTTCCACTTCGTTGTCGCCATCGATTATTGCCGAATGGTTGTTCAACATTATATAGAAGCGTTCATCCACCACTTTATAATTTATAGACAGTATCTTGTCCACAAAGTTCCATTTTCCGATTGCGCCTTCGCCAAAATCGGCCATACGGTACCCTCGGTCTATAAGGTGCATACGCGCTATTACATTGGCCATCGAGTCGCTTAGTTCATCAACGAGCGGAGAAGATATACCGGTATTTATGAACTTCGAAGTGCCAATGGTTGCATGATAGACGCTGTCCTTTTCTGCCACAAATTTTTCTATTGAAGCATTGTCGGGCAGGAAGAGGGTGTATTGCCCGTAGGTGTTAAGCAGGCTTAAAAGGCCGGCACGCTTCAGCAGGGTAATCATGTGGGAATACTTCTCGCTGCGGTTGAGCAGATAGTCTGCCATTGTTTCACCGATGAAGGTGAAACGGTTGCTCTTGTCTATCTCGTCGGTGCAGGCGAGGATTGACAGGGATATTGCTAATATGTAGAGTATTCGTTTCATCATTTGTTTCATTTTTCGTGTTATTTTTATACTCCTCCTCTTGGATAAGAGGACATTGCGTAATAAGCAATGTTTGCGACGACGAAAGCTTTAGCTTTCCAAAGGAGTGCCGAGCTTGCGAGGTCATTCAAAAACTTAGTTTTTGAGGCCGGAGGAGTTTGAAAATTTACTTGCGTGTTCAGTCGAACTCCCTCCCCCTTCGGGTACTCCCTCTTAGCCAAGAGGGAGAGCTGTTTTCTCTTTGTTATTCAATATGTTACTAAAGCTCCTCCTCTTGGATAAGAGGAGGTGGCCGTCAGGACGGAGGAGTTTGAATATTTTGCTTGCGTCTTCAGTCGAACTCCCTCCCCCTTCGGGTACTCCCTCTTAGCCAAGAGGGAGAGTTATTTTCTCTTGTCCGTCCGCATTTGCAATGCGGACGTTTTGAGTATCAGCATTTTCAATGCCATTATATAATCCTATTGAACATACATAAGCGAAGACCGATGTGTATAGATTCATAATAGGTTTTATTTTGAGCGCATCTCTTGTCCGTCCGCATTTGCAATGCGGGCGTTTTGAGTATCAGCATTTACAATGCCATTATATAATCCTATTGAACATACATAAGCGAAGACCGATGTGTATAGATTCATAATAGGTTTTATTTTGAGCGCATCACAGGTTCTTAAAGTAGTGGCAGCCTCCCGGAAAACAGCAGACATTTCCGGGAGACTCTTAAAACGCATGTTGAATTATTTTACCACTATATATTTTTAATATTTTCCTCTGAGGTAATATTTTTTTCGCCACAAATATAAAATATCGAATAGAAACATTGGATAAACGGCAATAAAACTTGCTATTCATTCGCCACATTATAAACTTTTATCGAGATTTATCGGGGATTTTTGCAGACATAGCGACTAATATCATATCTTTGCATGATTACGGCACGATATATTCGTGTAAGGATTTTTCATTATAACATTAAAGGGAGTTCTATAAAGTACAGATACATGACAGATAAGAACAGAAAGTGGATATATAAGCCTAACAGGATTGTGATGCTCTTGCTATATTTATTGTTGCCGACAGCAGCATACCTGTCGGCTGTGCTATATTTATACAATAGCGAAAAGCACAACATCGAGAGCGAGGCTAACAGATTTTTCTTGCGCGAAGCACCCTATTGGTGCGACTCGATAAGGACGGTAAAAAAGATGAAGATTACAATCCCCGAAATATACACAAATGGGTATAAGACCGACCGTTGCAGCAAATATAGGGTGATAAGCGACTATCATGGCAACTGCACTGTCCCCGGCAAGCATATTTACGAAAAGAGCTATCTGCAACATAAGATGAAGCAGAGCAATCTTGAGCTTGTCTCTCAGGGCTTATACGACATTGCGGTTGCCGATTCGTTGTGGAACACTCAGCTGAGTCGCAACGGCATCGATGTGGAGACAGCGCTTATACTTATAAAAAAGGAGTTGCGCGAGGTGTTCCCTACTAAAGATTCGCTGAACGCCGATGCCACGGCTGTGTCGGACACCAGCCGCACAATGGACTTCGATGCTGCATTCAGGACAGACACTGCCCGCATTTCGCACATTGACCTTGTTTCGGTTGTTGGCTTTGTGGATGTGCCATTCGCACTGATATTCTCGCGACTGGGCATTATACTGATTCTGCTGACGGTAATTTTTGCCGTCTATCTGCTGTTTATGTTGTTCAGGGGCATTGTGTGGCTCTATGTTGAGAATATCAACAAGGAGATTATCTTCATTGGCGATGCTTTTGTGCTGCTGAACGAGAAGGTGGTGCTATGCAGCAACGGCGAGAGAAAGAATCTAAGCGGCAATGAATTAATCATATTGCAAATGCTTATCGAGAGCAAAGGCTACGTGAAGATACATGATATTATAGCGACTTGCTGGAAGGGGCACATGGAGGAGTCGGGACGCAAGAGCTTCAATGTGGCATTCAGTGCGCTGAACAAGGCTCTCGCAGATGTTGCGCATGTGTCGCTCAAACGTGAGAAGAACGAGATTATGTGTATAGAAAACTGCAATATTCTGAACCGATTTATGCGCGAATTGCGGCTTATACTGCATATTGTCAAATAAAGAAAGTCCATCATGAAAAAGAGATATTATCTGTTCCTACTGCCACCGATGTTCTTCGTGCTAATAGCTCTGTTGCTCTACAGCAACGAGAAAAAAGCTGTTGCTGAGATTGTCAGACTGGACTTCCTGCGCGAAGCGCCCCATTGGGTAGACTCCTTAGCATATATCAACGACCATTTTCTCTATTCCGCTTATCATGATAGTGAACAATCCAAAGAAAGACGGAAACAGCAACTCCCATACATTTGTGTTAATTCGGAAGGGAAGATTTACATAGAACGCAAATACCTCAATTACCCTTTCTTGGAAGAGCAATGCAGGTTTAATACAAGCATTTATCTTGATCAACCTGAAGTAACAGGGGAATTTTGTTATAATATAACTCAGGTTGATTCGTTGTGGAACTGTTCGTTGCGACGTGCAGGCATCGAAGCTGAGACATCGATAGTGTTGCACCGACGTATGTTGAGGGAGTTGTTCCCGAGGAAAGATTCAATCAACATCGACGCTCCCGTCAGAGCGGATACAAGTCGTGTGGTTGCGTTCGACCGCGCCATCACCACCGACAGCATTTCTATAGGTTTCACTCATCAGGGAGAGATAAGGGGTTTTGCAGTGGTGTCGCCACTAAGCATCATCAAACGGCTCGTGGTACCCTACACCATCATTGCGCTTATTACGCTGCTCTATCTGCTGTTGCCTCCGGTTACTATAATGGCCGGAGCTGTCGGTTACCGCCGCGATTATATAAGGTTTGTTGGCGATGCTGTGTTTCATCTGCTCACCAACGAGATAATTTACGGCAATGGCACATGCAACAAATTGGGATTGAACGAATTTGCCATTTTGCGTATGCTTGTGCAATCGCCCGTCGTGTCTATCGAAGAAATTAAATCTGCTCTATGGCCCGACTCTACCGTCAAGGCACAAGGCAAGAGTTTCAACGTGGCGTTCAGCAGCCTGTGCAACATTCTGAAGGAGGTCGATGAGATAACAATAGAACGCGGTGCCGAGGAGATTATACTTACCGACAGCACTACAAAGGGGGTGCGCAGATGGCAACGCTTCAGAGCGATGATTGATATTCTGAGGAATAGGGTGTGAGGTTGCTGCACTTTGGCTTCGCCCAACATAGGCGGCGCCTCGGCGATAAAAATATATTACTGTCCGGTAAAAATTTCTTCTGCTTGTGTTTTGAACTCCTCCGTCTTCAAAAACAGTGTTTTTGAATCCACCTCCTCTTCAAGAGGAGGAATATAAATCATTGAAAATTACTAATATACGACATTCT
>SUXT01000103.1 GCA_015060835.1 Bacteroidales bacterium | reverse complement strand
ACCCCGCGACTTGCATGTGTTAAGCCTGTAGCTAGCGTTCATCCTGAGCCAGGATCAAACTCTTCGTTGTAAAATTTTATTTTTGTGTGCTTCAATTAAGAAGCGTGTTGTCTGTTTGATGCTGACCGGATTCAATCGTATATAAAGGTTGGCAAATACTATTTTTGACGGTTCGTATTTTTTGTTCCTGTATACTTTTTATTACTACAATCATCATCTTGCGCTAAGCAAGAAGAAGACCGCTGTACTGCTATGTCTGTATGGAATGTTTTCAAGGATCGTCTCACTTTCGTCGCGCTTGCCGCAGAGGGCGTTGCTTGTCGAAAGCGAGTGCAAAGGTACAGCTAATTTTTGAACTACAAAACTTTTTTGAAAGAAATTTTTTGAGAAATTTTTGACTCAATAGATAATGCATTGACACTCACTTTATTAAAGCATACAAAAGTTATTAACAGGTGATTGTTAATAAAGTTGTTCATTTCCTATATACATTATATATATAATAAAGGGCTAATCGGGAAGATTGAGCAAATAGTCGGCAACCGCACTATATGCGGGCAAAGAGAGTGAATCTATCTGCAAATTGCTCGCCAAATATGTCGATGCCAACCGCACAATTACCATTTCAGCCACCGGGTCGATGTATATTGCCTGTCCATGCACACCGCGAGCCATGTATGCGCGATGGGAGTTGTTTGTTATCCACCACATATTGCGGTAGCTCCACCCCTTCAGCGTCTTTCCAGGCTCGGACGGAGCAAACTTCTTTGGACTGCCACCATGAAGAATATCCTCTACCGTACCGACGGGAAGAATACGCACCCCGCGCCACATTCCACCCTGTCGCAACATTTCGCCAACACGCGCAAGATCGCGCAGGGAGGCATTAAGGCCTCCACCGGCAAACGGGATTCCAAGCGCATCCACCTGATAATAGGCATCCTGCTCCATTCCCATACGTTGCCAGAATGTTTCAGCCATCAATTGGGCTACAGATTTACCGGTTATGCGGGAGATTACCCAACCAAGCGCATCGGCATTCACAGTGCGATAACCAAACACATTGCCATGTTCGCCATCCTTTTTCACCGTCTTTAGATAATCATAGTAGCCGTTAATGCCGCCACTATGCTCAATCATAGGATTCCCCGCCGCCGAAAACGCCCAAATTTCGGCCGTCGGGTCGGAATAGTCCTCGCTGTATTTTATTGCAGTTGTCATATCCATAAGGTCGCGCACCGTTGCATCGCCGAACCCCGAAGAGGACAATTCGGGAACATAATCGCGCACAAGCTTCGTAGGGTCGAGTCTACCCTCAGCATAAAGAGCCGCAGCCAACAACCCGGTAAATGATTTTGTAACAGACATAACTGCATGGACACGCTCCGGAGTAAGTTCTGCAAAATATTTCTCGTAGACAACTTTTCCTTTGTGAAGCACAATTATGCCATCTGTGTAATTAAGATCGAGCGACTCGCGCCAACTGATTTTCCGAACACCACCGATAGGATGGAAAGTAATGGTATCAATCCTGTCATCGAGGTCATATTCGAAATGCGAAACAGGAACCATATTATCGCGCGGGACATTCACCGTAGGCATAAATTCCCGCATATGGACCACGCTGTAGCGTAATGCGGGAAACTTGAAAAACGAGCCGTCGCGTGCCGACAAAACCTTTGCACCCTGAGGCGGAAAACCTTGCATATATCCCATTTTCTGCGGTACAGATTCTGCCGCCGAGAGTTCCTTCTTTTGAGCAAATGTAAACATAATGAACAACAATATGGTAAAAACGGTAATAAAGAAATATCTCATAGTTCACTTACAAAAAGACAACTTTCAACTAAACAATCGTACAGCAGAAAAGTTCACACAAGAGGATGATAAAGCAGAAAAAGAAAGAGACGAGTATAAAAAAAGTAGAAAGTACTTTCAAAATTCACAAAAAAAAGCGAAATTTGCCAATATTTTCGAACCTAATCATTATAAATATGAAAATAAGCGCATTACAACAGGCCAGAGCAGCCTATCAGCCCAAATTGCCCCAAGCATTGAAGGGAGTAGTTAAAATTTCCGAAGGTTCAGCAACAAAATCAGTTGCCGACGAAGAAGCAATCAGCAAAATGTTCCCCAACACCTACGGTCTTCCCATCGTAACATTCGAGTGTGGCGAAACAGCCGTTGACTACCCCGCAATCAACATCGGTGTAATACTTTCAGGCGGTCAGGCTCCCGGCGGACACAACGTTATCGCAGGTCTTTTCGACGGAATCAAGAAACTTAATGCCAACAGCCGTCTTTACGGTTTCCTCATGGGCCCCGGCGGTCTTGTTGACCACAAATACAAAGAACTCACAGCAGACATTATAGACGAGTACCGCAACACAGGTGGTTTTGACATCATCGGTTCAGGTCGTACAAAGCTTGAGAAAGAGGAGCAGTTCGAGAAAGGTCTCGAAATCCTCAAAGAGCTCAACATCAAGGCACTTGTAATCATCGGTGGCGACGACTCCAACACAAACGCTTGCGTACTTGCAGAGTACTACGCAGCAAAGAACACAGGTATTCAGGTAATCGGTTGCCCCAAAACCATCGACGGTGACTTGAAGAACGCATACATCGAAACCTCATTCGGATTCGACACAGCATGTAAAGTATACTCAGAGGTAATCGGCAACATCCAGCGCGACTGTAACTCTGCACGCAAATACTGGCACTTCATCAAGTTGATGGGTCGTTCAGCATCACACATCGCACTTGAGTGCGCATTGCAGACACAGCCCAACATCTGTATCATCTCAGAAGAGGTAGAGAAGAAGGCACTTTCACTCGACGACATTGTAACCTCTATCGCACAGGCAGTAGCAGACCGTGCAGCAGCAGGCAACAAGTTCGGTACAGTGCTCATCCCCGAAGGTCTCATCGAGTTCATCCCCGCAATGAAATCACTCATCGCAGAACTCAACGACTTCCTCGCACACAACGGCGAAGAGTATGCTGCAATCAAGCCCGCAGAGCAGCGTGAGTACATCATCAAGAACCTCTCAGCAGACAACGCAGCCGTATACGCAAGCCTTCCCGCAGGCGTAGCACGTCAGCTTACACTCGACCGCGACCCCCACGGCAACGTACAGGTATCGCTCATCGAGACAGAGAAGCTCCTCTCTGAAATGGTAGCCAACAAGCTCACAGAGTGGAAGAAAGAGGGCAAATTCGACAGCTCATTCAACGCTCAGCACCACTTCTTCGGCTACGAAGGACGTTGCGCAGCTCCCTCAAACTACGACGCAGACTACTGCTATGCACTCGGTTACACAGCTTCTCAGCTCATCGCTTCAGGCAAGACCGGCTACATGGCATCAGTACGCAACACTACAGCTCCCGCAGCTGAGTGGACAGCCGGCGGTATCCCCATCACAATGATGATGAACATGGAGCGTCGTCACGGCGAAATGAAGCCCGTAATCCAGAAGGCACTCGTTGACCTCGAAGGTGCACCCTTCAAGGCATTCGCAGCCCAGAGAGAGACATGGGCAAAAGAGACCTGCTACGTATACCCCGGCCCCATCCAGTACTTTGGCCCCACAGAAGTATGCGACAAGACAACTGCAACACTCGCGCTTGAGCAGGCTAAATAATTAACTCACAACGAATAATGGCAAAAGCCAAAGAAAGTGAAACCAAAAACGGCGGACGGAAGAAAACAACTTCCGCCCGCCGTTCACATCGTAAAAACAAGAAGGATGCGATGCGATGGAAGTATGTAATAATATCCATTTGTGTCTCATTCACCATCTTCTCTGCATCCTACTTTACAGTCTTCAGACCATATTTCTACCGCTTCACCCCCTGCAGAAACAACGAATATTACAACATCTGTATGCCCAAAGGCCACTCAGTCTACGGCATAGATGTATCGCGCCATCAAGGCACAATCGATTGGGAAAAACTGAAAAACGAGCATAATCCCGATGCCCCCATCACTTTCGTATACATAAAAGCAAGCGAAGGCAGCGACTTCAAAGACACAAAATTCAAAGAAAACTTTAGCAACGCCCGTAAATACGGATTCACACGCGGCGCCTACCACTACTTCACCACAACATCATCCGGAGCATCACAAGCCAATCTCTTCATCAGCATGGTAAAACTGAGCCCCGGCGACCTGCCTCCCGTACTCGACATCGAAGAAAAGCCAAAGAACAAAAAGAAATACATCGAGGAGGCAAAAATATGGCTTAAAAAGATAGAAGAACATTATGGCGTAAAGCCAATAATATACGCATCGAGCAAATACAAGAAAAAATACCTCAATGAAGCATTTTTCAAAGAATACCCCTCATGGGTAGCACACTACTACATACCCCGTCTGACAGAAGGCGAAGAGTGGCTCATGTGGCAATGCAGCGACATTGGAGTATTACCCGGAATAAATGAAAAAGTAGACATAAACATCTTCAACGGCAGCGAAAAACAGTTCAAAGCACTGCTGATAGACAAAAAATAGAAACGCACACTGCCACAGGCACGATGCAAATACACACCACAATGCTGAAAACAATCATCCGTACACTTACAGCAGCAATAATAATGCTGACAATCACAACCGACATATACGCATGGGAAGGCATGGCAATGCCCCGCTTGCGCATAGACGGCCGCAATTTAAAAGATGAGAATGGCAACATCGTCAAGCTACACGGCTATGCCCAGACATTCAGCCCATGGTTCAATGAACGCGGCACACGCTGGAACAACTACGATGTAGAAGGCTGTCTGAAGTACAACCAACAGATAATAGACCGCATAATGGCCGCGGGATGGAAAATGAACTTCGTGCGTATGCACATGGATCCATACTGGTCGAACATCCCCGGAAGACGTGTAAAAGGCGAGAACGACATATCGGCATTTGATTTCGGACGCTTCGAGAAATATCTCGACGAAGTATTCGTTCCAATGGCAGAGTACGCAATAGCAAAAGGCATGTACGTTGTAATGCGTCCTCCCGGAGTCTGCCCCGAAAAGATTGCCGTTGGAGACGAATATCAGAAATACCTGCTGAAAGTATGGCGCCACGTAGCCCGGCACACCACCCTCAAAAACCACCCGAACATAATGTTCGAACTTGCCAATGAACCGATAAACATCCTCGGCAGCGACGGCACCATTGGCGGACACTCAAAAGCCCAATTCGAACAGTTGAGCAAATACTTTCAGGAGATAACCGACACCATACGCGCACAAGGCTGCAACAACATCCTATGGATACCCGGTCTCGGCTACCAGTCGAAGTATGCCGGATACGCCGACTACCCCATCAAAGGCGAGAACATAGGATACGCCGTACACATATACCCCGGATGGTTCGGCAGCGGACACGGATACGAAGCCTTCTCCAAAGGATGGCAACAAGATGTGCAACCCGTAAGCAATTTCGCCCCGGTGATGATAACCGAAATGGACTGGGCCGACAAGAAGTGGAACGCCTCATGGGGAAAAGCCCACACCGGCGTAGCAGGCGACAAGAACTTCGGAGCCAACTTCAAAAAGATAACCGACGACGCAGGAAACGTAAGCTGGTTGCTATTTACCTCGCCCGAACACCTCGCAGACTTCAAGGACGAACCCGCCAAAGATGGTAAATACACCTTCCTCACCGACCCCGAAGCCTGCCCGTGGCCCATATACCATTGGTACAAAGAATACGCCAAAGACAACTATCCCCGAAAAAAGAGATTTACACTCTTCAAACGCAAGAACAAGAGATAAGCACCTCAAACAGCAAGAACAAAAATGAAAATATTCGCAGCCCCGCTACAAGGATTCACCGAAGCAACATGGCGCAATGTACACAACGAGACATATGGCGGCATCGACACATACATAACTCCTTTCATCAGAATAGAAAAAGGTGAGATACGCAATAAGGATATACGCGACACGGAAAAGAAGAACAACACCGTACCGCACCTCATACCACAGATAATAGCCGCCACCCCCGACGAACTGTTGCCGATAGCCGAATTCATAGCAAAAGAGGGATACTGCGAAGCAGACATAAACATGGGTTGCTCCTTCGCCCTGCAAGTACGCAAACAGCACGGAGCCGGACTTCTGCCCCACCCCGAAGCAGTAGCGGCATTGATGAAAGCCACCGGAGAAATGCCCGAAATAAAATTCTCTGTAAAGATGCGCCTCGGATGGGATAATAAAGAAGAGTGGCGCAATATCCTGCCCATACTCAACGACACCCCACTCACCCGCATCACCCTGCACCCCCGTTTGGGACGCGAACAATACAAACAACCAGCCGACCGCGAAGAATTCGCACACTTCTACGAAGAGTGCCGTCACCCTCTTGTCTACAACGGCGACCTTGCCACACTCGAAGAGATGAACCGCACAGCCGAAGAATTTCCCCGTCTCGAAGGCCTGATGGTAGGCCGCGGCCTGCTCGGCAATCCCGCGCTCGGCAAAGAATACAAAGAACAGCGCAACCTCAGCCACGGCGAAAAAGCATCGATGCTGGCCGACTTCCACAACAAATTCTACCAAGCAATCACACCCCGTCTGCAAGGAAACACACAAATCCTGAGCAAACTGAAACCCTACTGGGAATACCTGCTCCCCGACATGGAAAAACGCGACCGAAAGGCAATCATCAAAGCCTCCACTGCCGAAAAATACCTCGCAGCCGTCAACAGCGCCATAGCAAAATACTAACTCCAAACAGCGCCAAACAAGAAAAAAAGCCACCAAAAACATCAAAAAAAGCACATTTTTTTTTGATTCTCCCAAATAACCTATATATTTGTAAAATGATTGTTACAATATGCAGGAAGACGAGAAACATATACTGGAACAATTCGAAGCAAGATTAAGAGATCTGCTCAGCAAACACAAAGAGCTCAAAGAAGAAAACCGGAAGCTCGCCGCGCAGGTAACAGAAAAAGAGAATCAGCTCATCGAACTACAGGGACGTTTCACCGACCTCGAACAGTTGTACAACAATCTCAAACAAGCCCGCATGATAAGCCTCAGCTACGACGAAGTCGACAAGGCAAAGGAACATATCGGCAGGCTCGTGCGTGAAATCGACCAATGCATTGATTCACTCATAAAACATCAATAACAAAAAACGAACAAGGCAATGGACGAAAAGTACGTAGGAATACATCTATTGGTTAACGGAACATCATACCCGCTCACTGTAAAACGTAGCGAAGAACAATATTACCGTCAAGCAGCACGTTTGGTCAATGCCAAACTGCTAAAATATAAAAAAGAATACGAAGCCGAAAGCAACGAAAAGCTCATGACTATGGTTGCAATAGACATCGCATTCAGACGCCTGCAAGAGACCGACCCCTCAGGGATGTCGCGCATCTCGAAACGTCTGATGGAACTTACAAAGGAAATAGACGATACAATAGAGTAGACAATAGATACTCCACACACTCACGCACATCTATCGTTAACGGCACACACCGTAAACGACAGACGTGCGTTTTTTTATTTAAAAAGAATATATAATTTTATAACTTAAATAAAACAACAAAATATTATGGGTACATCAATAACACCAATAATCATATCGGCACTTATAGCCTTGATTGTAGGCGGCATAGCGCAGTATATGATATTCAAATATGGGCTGAAAAAGAAATATAACCGCATTCTCGAAGACGCCGCAAAAGAGGCCGAAGTAATGAAAAAGAACAAACTGCTCGAAGTAAAGGAAAAATTCCTCAACAAAAAAGCAGAACTTGAGAAAGAGGTATCACAACGCAACCACAAATTGCAACAAGCCGAGAACCACGTAAAACAACGCGAACTTCACGTTAACCAACGCAACGAAGAGTTGCAGCGCCGCAAAGCCGAAATAGACCGTTACAAAGAAAATGTAGACAACCAGCAGGCAAATATCGAGCGCAAAAGACAAGAACTTGAACAACTCCACGCCCAAGAGCGCGAAAAACTCGAAGAGATAGGCGGACTCTCTGCTGAAGAGGCACGCAACACCCTCATCGACTCACTCAAAGAAGAGGCAAAGACACAAGCCGCATCCTACATCAACGACATAATGGACGATGCACGCCTCACCGCCACAAGAGAGGCAAAGAAAATTGTGATACAGACCATACAGCGCGTTGCCACAGAGACTGCAATCGAAAACTCCGTAACAGTTTTCCACATAGAAAACGACGAAATGAAAGGCCGTATCATCGGTCGCGAAGGTCGCAACATCCGCGCTCTTGAAGCAGCAACCGGTGTGGAAATAGTAGTCGACGACACCCCCGAAGCAATCGTACTTAGCGCCTTCGATCCCGTCCGCCGCGAAATAGCCCGTCTTGCACTTCACCAGTTGGTAGCCGACGGCCGCATACACCCCGCACGCATCGAAGAGGTTGTAGCCAAAGTAAAGAAGCAGATAGAAGAGGAGATTATCGAGACCGGAAAACGCACCACCATCGACCTCGGCATCCACGGTCTGCACCCCGAGCTCATCCGCATCATAGGTAAGATGAAATACCGTTCATCATACGGACAAAACCTCTTGCAGCACGCACGCGAAACAGCCAACCTCTGCGCAGTGATGGCATCAGAACTCGGCCTCAACCCCAAAAAAGCAAAACGCGCCGGACTTTTGCATGACATAGGCAAGGTGCCCGACGAAGAGACCGAACTGCCCCACGCAGAATACGGTATGAAGATAGCCGAGAAATACAAGGAGAAACCCGACATTTGCAATGCAATCGGTGCACACCACGACGAAATTGAGATGAACAGCCTGATAGCTCCCATCGTACAGGTATGCGATGCAATCTCAGGAGCACGTCCCGGTGCACGCCGCGAAATCGTGGAAGCCTACATCAA
>SUXT01000102.1 GCA_015060835.1 Bacteroidales bacterium | reverse complement strand
ATTCAGCGCCACCCTGCTTGCACGCGAAAGGACAGGTCTTTGTTTCGCGTGCAAGCAGGGTGGCGCTGAATGGTGTGCCTGCCGTGTGCGACAGTGTTTCGCGTAAAATGTATTTTTCTTTGGGCGCAGAACTGTTTGCTGCTGCTTCTGCTGACGGTGGTTGCCGTGTATCGATTGTCTCTGCCGAGCCTGCCGACAGTTTGTGGCTGAACGGATGTTTAATTTCCGATTCGGTGTTGCTTGAAAATATTGCCGATGGCGTCAATGTGTTGTCTCACCGCACTGCGGACGGTGACGCGAGGGTGGAGTGGAGCCTTTGTTTTACTTCGCTGCCGATTGTCTGCATGGAGGGCGATCAGGAGCGGATGGAGATTCTTTTCAAAAATTCTGCCACGAGGGATGAAAAATCGCCTTGTTATGTTACGATGATTGACCCGGAGGGCAGGACGGACAGCAGTATGGTGGTTTTCCACGGTACGGCCGATATGCGCTTTCGCGGTGCTACGGCTTCGGGCTTTGCGAAGAAGTCTTTTAATATTGAGCTTACTGACAGTGTGGGCGAGGAGTTTGATGCCAATATCTTTGGTATGCGCCACGATGGCGATTGGGTGATGGATGCAATGTACGTGGACCATGCACGTATGCGCAACCGTGTGATTACCGATATATGGAATTCTATGGACGATCTTCCGTGGGACAAGGATAATGATTATCAGGCCAATGGTACTTCGGGACTGTTTGTTGAAGCTTTTTTGAATGGATGTTATCATGGCCTTTATTGCTTTACGGACAAAATTGACCGCAAGAAACTGAATCTGAAGAAGACTAAGGTTGATGTTGAGAGTGCGACCTATGTTGCCCGCGGATTGCTTTATAAGGCGCGTATCTGGACGGGTGCTACATACTTGTCGAGTTATGAGTCTGAGCCTACCGATACTCTCTATTGGGAGGGATGGGAGCAGAAGTTCCCTGACGAAACTGAGAATTCAGGCTATTGGCATCCGTTGAAAGATCTTATAGATATTGTGAATGTTGAGAACGAAGATTTGTTTGCCGAGCGTTTGCAGGATATTTGCTACATGGATAATTTGGTAAATTACGCTATTCTTGTAACAATTTTTCACTGTGGCGACAATGTGATGAAGAACTCTTATGCGAGTGTGAGAAATGTTACTAAGGAGAAGAGAATACTTTTCACTCCGTGGGACTTGGATTCAAGTTTCGGTCGTGTGCATAACGGCAAGAGCCATATTGACGACCCGCGTCTGTGGGCTTTCGGCTATCAGTGTCCCGGTATGTGTGCGCTCTACAACCGTCTGCTTTGCCAGAAGTACAAGCCTCACCACTGGTTCAAGAAGATGTTCCGCGACCGTTGGAATGAACTTAGAGCGGGTGTGCTTTCCGATGATTCGGTGAGGGCGCGTCTCGTGCAGTATGCCGACCTTTTTACCTCATCGGGTGCTTGGGCGAGAGAGGCTGAGCGATGGACTACTCTCGACGAGGATGAGAGGGGCAAGGATATTCATGTTCCGCTCGGTTCCATCTACGATGAGATTGATTACATGATGGATTTTTATACAAAAAATTGCGCTGTATTTGAGGAATTTATAAAGGACTGGCCTGTCTCTCCCACTGCTGTCGATGAAGTTGCTACCGACGCTGCTACAGTGGTTGTTGATGGCAATGTTGTTTGCATAGATGTAGGTGATGAGGATGCCGAACTTTCAATCTTCGATGCTTCGGGTTGTTGCGTGCATCGCTCTATTGGTGCAATGGCTTCCGTAGAGCTCAACACCGGTGTTTATCTGTTGCGATTGAGGAGTGCGAAGGGTAGCGTTGTTAGAAAGTTTGTCGTAAGATAAGATTCTTGCTTATATCGACAAAGAACCCCGACATTTTGCTTTTGCAGATTGTCGGGGTTCTATGTTGTGTATTACAACTTTAACTTGAACTGCGGATGTTTCTCCTCTGTGGGTATCCACATGTTTTCTACGGTGAATATAAGTTCCTTGTCTTTTGGTACGCTTACGTTGCGCGAGGTGAATGCTCGCAGTTGTACGGGGTTACCACCGAAGTTGAGAGTGTAATCGAGTGAGGTGTTGTTGGTCATGCGCATGGTGCGTTTGCCCTTCTTGTCGGTCTTGAATGTCTCGAAGCTGATGCTTGCGAGGAAGAACTCTTTTATCAGTTTCTCGTCGCCGGCGATGGTGCCGAAGGAGTAGGCGAGCGTGCGGCGTGCTTTGAGGGCTTTTTTAATTGTTTCGAGGCGTGCATCTTTGGCTATGATGAATGTCATGTTTCGCAGATGGCCTTGATTGCTGTAGTCCATTGATGTTGTTCCGTGTATATCGGTGTTTGCTGCCATGAATAGTGTCTTGTCGATAGCACGGCGTATTGCGCTTGGATAGAATTCGGAGCCGTTCATTGTCTCTACTCCGTCGATGAGTCCTTCAGCGTAGACCTGTTTTTCAAAATCGGTCATTTCGAGGTTTTTGCGTCGCCATCCGGGGTGGTTGTGCATGATGATGGCGCCCTGTTTGCGTGCGTTGCGAATGGATGCGGCTGCATCGGCTGCGTAGATGGTGTTGGCGTCCTCAATGAATAGCGCATTGTAGTGGCCGATTGTTTCGGGGGCGCGGGTTATTTCTATTCCGGGGATTATGGTTATTCCGTAGCTTTCGGCTGCTTTTGTGGCAATGTTGTTGGAAAGGTTGAGGTCGGCGAGGATTCCTTTTTCGTCGGCTGCCTTGCCGATGATGTTGTTGTTTGTGGCTTGTGTGCCTTCGGGTAGATAGCCTTTGAGGAAGTTGAGCATGCTGCGCTCGGTGGGGCGGTATTCAACGTGCTCGGTTATTGCGAGTATATCGAGACCGTCTGCCCATGCTTCGCGCACACGGTATTCGGGGGTTACACTGCCGTCGGAAAAAATAGTGTGGCTGTGGAGGTCGGCTTTGAATACTTTGCAGCCGTCGATGGTGGGGAGTATTATCTCTTGGCGCAGGACTTCGCGGCGCGTTGTGTGGCGTGCCATATCTTTGTTTTTGCTGTCGGTGTAGTAGAGTGATTGTGCTGTGGCCGTAAAGGTGGTTGCGGCTGCAACTAACAGGAGTAATGTCTTTTTCATTTTCTATGTGATTTTTGATTAGTCTATATATATAAGGTCGCGCATGATGGCATCGCTGATGAATATTCCCTCTTTGGTCAGGCGGATGTTTCCTTCAGGGGTGCGGGTGAGTGTACCGCGGTCGAGGTGTTTGTTTGCGGATGCTATCATGTGCTTGTTGAGTTTTTCGGAAAATTTTCGGGCGAACCATTCAAGTGGGAGGCCGTCGAGTGTTCTCAGACGAGTGAGTATTGCGTCGTTGTAGCGTTCGTTCTCGGTGAGATGCTCAATTTCGTATTGCGGGTTACTCTCTTCTATACCTCTTATATAATAATTTATGTCGGCAATGTTCCATTGTCGCGATTTCCCGTCGTAGGAGTGGGCTGCGGCTCCGCATCCGATGTAGGGAATGTCGTGCCAATAGCTGCTGTTGTGGCGGCTTTCGCGTCCGGCAAGGGCGAAGTTCGATATTTCGTAGTGGCGGTATCCGGCGGTGGGCAGTGCTTCGGTCAGCATACGGAATTGTTCAAGGTTCTCCTCTTCGCTCAGAGGAGTGATTGTGCCGTTTTCTGCTGCGCGGTGGAGCGCCGTTCCCTCTTCGTATGTGAGATTGTATGCCGATATATGTTCGGGTTTCAGACTGATTGCCTGGTCAAGGTCGCGTTGCCAGCTTTCTCTTGTTGAACCGGGCAGGGCAAACATGAGGTCTATGCTTATGTTGTCGAAGCCTGCCGAACGTGCATTTGTAAATGCCTCTATGGCGCGTGCCGAGTCGTGGCGTCTGCCGAGTGTGTGCAGCAGGCTGTCGTCGAAACTCTGTATTCCCATGCTCAGGCGGTTGAAGGGTTGTGTGTGCAGCATGGCGAGGTATTCCGGTGTAAGGTCGTCGGGGTTGGCCTCCAATGTTATTTCGGCGCTTGATGCGACGGTGTATGTGTCGGTTATGGTGGAGAATATTTTTTCGAAGTGCTCTTCTTGCAGTGTCGAGGGAGTTCCTCCTCCTATATATATAGTCTCTATCTTTTCGCCCTCTGCGTATCCGCTGCGAGTTTGCAGTTCGCGGCAAAGTGCCGAAACGTATCTCTCTTTCTCCTCCTTTTTGGTGGACGAGAAGAAGCTGCAATAGCGACAGCGCTGCTTACAAAATGGTATGTGAATGTATATGCCTGCCATGTTATCTTGTGCAATTTGCTGACAAAGTTAAAATATTTTTGTCATTTTATAAAAAAATAAGCCAATCTTGTTGCAAATTTCCTGCTTTATGCATATATTGGCGCCACTTTTGTTTTTTAATCAATAATAAGATATAATATCAGTAATATGAAAACGTATCAAACTAACGAAATCAAGAACATCGCAATCGTAGGATGTTCAGGCTCTGGTAAGACCACCCTCACAGAGGCTATCCTCTTTGAGAGTGGTATCATAAAACGTAGAGGAACTGTCGCTGCAAAGAATACTGTGAGCGACTATTTCCCTGTTGAGCAGGAGTATGGCTACTCTGTATTCTCTACCTTGTTCCAGGTTGAGGAGAATGGCAAGAAACTTAACCTTATAGACTGTCCGGGTTCTGACGACTTTGCCGGCAGTGCAGTTTCTGCAATGACAGTTGCCGACCTTGCAATGATGGTTATCAATGGTCAGTATGGCGTTGAGGTTGGTACACAGAACTGTTTCCGTTATATTAAGAAGATGAACAAGCCTGTGATGTTCGTCGTTAACCAGATAGATCACGAGAAGTGTGATTATGATATGGTAATCGAACAGTTGCAGACTATCTATGGTCCTAAGGTATGCCCCGTGCAGTATCCTCTTGAAACAGGTCCCGGCTTCAAGTCTATCATCGATGTTCTTTTGATGAAGAAGCTTACTTGGACAGCTGAGGGTGAGGCTCCCATCGTTGAGGACATTCCCGTAGCAGAACTTGACAAGGCTATCGACATGCACACAAAACTTGTGGAGATGGCTGCCGAGAACAAGGAGGAGTTGATGGATAAGTATTTCGACGAAGCTGACCTTGCAACAGATGAAATCCGTATGGGTGCCCGTTTGGGACTCTCTACAGGCAGTGTTTATCCTGTACTTTGCTGCTCGGCTGCAACTGATGTTGCTGTGAGCCGTCTGCTTGAGTTCCTCTCTAACGTAGCTCCTGAGGTTGATGATATGCCTCAGCCTGTGAATGCCGATGGCGAGACTGTTCCTTATGACAGCAATGCTCCCACATCTATCTTCTTCTTCAAGACAGCCGTTGAGCCCCACATCGGTGAGGTCAACTACTTCAAGGTGATGAGCGGTACTCTCAAGGCAGGTGCCGACCTTGTAAACATGGATCGTGGTTCTAAGGAGCGCATCTCTCAGATTTTCTGCTGTGCCGGTGCAAACCGTACTCCCGTTGACGAACTGAAGGCAGGTGACTTGGGTTGTACAGTGAAATTGAAGGATATCAAGATTGGCAATACTCTTAACGAAAAGGATTGCAATTATCGTTTCTCACTCGTCAAATATCCTGCTTCGAAATATTCACGTGCCATCAAACCTCAGAAAGAGGCTGACATGGAGAAGCTTATGCAGATTCTCAACCGTATGCACGAGGAGGATCCTACATGGATTGTTGAGCAGTCTAAGGAGCTCCGTCAGACTATTGTTTACGGTCAGGGTGAATTCCACTTGCGTACATTGCAGTGGCGTCTTGTGAACGTAGAGAAGATGCTTGTCAAGTACGAGGAGCCCAAGATTCCTTATCGCGAGACTATCACAAAGGCTGCACGTGCCGACTATCGCCACAAGAAACAGTCAGGTGGCGCCGGTCAGTTCGGTGAAGTTCACATGATTGTAGAGCCTTACGAAGAGGGTGTTCCCATGCCCGAGGTTTACCGTTTCAATGGTCAGGAATTCAAGATTACTCCTAAGGGTACTGAGGAAATCAAGCTCGATTGGGGTGGCAAACTGGTATTTGTCAACAGTGTTGTCGGCGGTGCTATCGATGCTCGCTTCATGCCTGCAATCCTCAAGGGTGTTATGGAAAGAATGGAGCAGGGACCGCTTACAAGTTCATATGCTCGCGATGTAAGAGTAATTGTTTACGATGGTAAGATGCACCCGGTTGACTCAAATGAAATTTCGTTCATGCTTGCAGGTCGCAATGCATTCAGCGAGGCATTCCGTTCTGCAGCTCCCAAGATTCTTGAGCCTGTTTACGATGTTGAGGTATTTGTTCCTTCCGACAAGATGGGTGATGTGATGAGTGATCTTCAGGGACGTCGCGGTCTTATCATGGGTATGAGCAGTGAGAATGGTTATGAGAAGCTTTCTGCTAAAGTGCCTTTGAAAGAGCTCTCTTCTTACTCTACTGCTCTCAGCTCACTCACCGGTGGTCGTGCATCGTTCATAATGTCGTTCGCTTCATACGAACTTGTTCCCACAGATGTTCAGGAGAAACTTATCAAGGAGTTCGCTGTTAAAGACGAAGAGTAATAATACTTGTTCTTATATGATGCAAGGTTTTATGCCCGCGGGCATAAAACCTTGCTCTTTTTTTGTTGGTTGTGTGAAATATTAAGTTAAATAAATTCTTTATTTATCTAAAATGGTCTTTAAATTGGATTTGAAGTGTATAAAATCACAACTAAAAATATTTTAAAAGTTAATTTAAGAAAAAACAGTTATAAATGGTGTTAAGGAATTAGGTTATACGGATTTGTTCTGATATATTTGCGGTATGAAAAAGTTAACTATTTGGATAATAGGCGCAGTGATGGTCTTTACCTGCTTGGGGCTTCTTTATATGCAGGTGGAATATATTGATGCCATAGGGCGTATGCGCCGCGAGCATTTCGACGAGGGGGTGAAACGCAGTCTCTATCAGACGGCGTACAACCTTGAACTTGCCGAGATGAAGTATTATCTCTCCAAGAATATTCAGAAGGATATACAGAAGTCCAATATCAGCAACAGCAATGTGTTCGAATTCGAACACAGTTACTTTGTTACTTCTGACGACGGTAATATCCAGTCGGTGTTCGAAATGAAGACCATAATGAACAACCCGGCCAACCCATTGGCTAAGGTCTCGCGTTCGTCAGGTAAAAGGCAGATGACACTGAAGGAGGCACAGCGCCAATCGCTCGAAATGCTGAAGAACAGGTATATGTATCAACGTGCTTTGCTCGATGAGGTTGTGTATAATATGCTCTATCAGGCAAGCGAAAAGCCTTTGTCGCACAGGATGAATTTCCGTAAGATGCACGAGGATCTTAAGGTGGAGCTCGCAAGCAACGGCATTGATATTCCCTATCATGTGAGAGTGCTTGGAGCAGATGGCAAGGAGGTTTACAGATGTGCCGATTTTCAGGAGGAGAGTGGTGATAATGTCTACAAGGAGCTGCTGTTCAAGAATGATCCTCCCAACCGCATGGGGGTTCTTGAAATAGTCTTCCCCGTAGATACGCTGAACAAATATATATATAATTCGGTTAAATTTATGATACCTTCTACAATACTTATAGTGGTATTGTTGTTGACATTCCTTATAACAGTATATCTGTTTGTGAGACAAAAGAAGTTATCGGAAATTAAAAACGATTTTATAAACAACATGACGCATGAGTTCAAGACTCCTATCTCGACAATATCGTTGGCGGCACAGATGTTGCAGGATCCTTCGGTCGCAAAATCGCCCTCGATGTTCGGCAGGCTGTCGGGCGTAATAGCCAGCGAGACGAAGCGCTTGCGCTTTCAGGTTGACAAGGTGTTGCAGATGTCCATGTTCGAGAATAGCGACAACACTTCGTTGAAGATGAAGGAACTTGATGCCAATGAGCTTGTCAATGGTGTGATAAATACCTTTGCTGTAAAGGTGGAGCAGGGTGGCGGCAAGATAACCTCCAATCTCGAAGCTGAAGATCCGTTTGTCTATGTCGATGAGATGCACTTTACAAATGTTGTCTTCAATCTGATGGACAATGCGGTTAAATATAAACGGGCAGACGAACCTCTGCTGCTCAATATACACACATGGAACGCAAATGGTAATTTCATGTTGTCGATACAGGACAATGGTATAGGAATAAGTAAAGACGACCTGAAGAAGATATTTGACAAGTTCTACAGGGTACACACAGGAAATTTACACGACGTTAAGGGCTTTGGTCTCGGACTTGCCTATGTCAAGCAGATAATACATGCGCACAAAGGTTCCATAAAGGCAGAAAGCGAAGTGGGCGTCGGAACAAACTTTATAATTGTATTACCTTTAAAATAAAAGATTATGGAAGAGAAACAGAGTATCTTATTGTGCGAGGATGATGAGAACCTCGGAATGTTGCTCAGAGAGTATTTGCAGGCAAAAGGATATAATGCAGAACTTTGTGCCGACGGCGATGCAGGATATAAGGCTTTTCTCAAAGGCAAATTCGATATATGTGTGCTTGATGTGATGATGCCTATCAAGGATGGTTTCACATTGGCACAGGAGATTCGTGCTGCTAATGCGAATATACCTATCATATTCCTTACCGCAAAGACACTGAAGGAGGATATTCTCGAAGGCTTCAAGATTGGTGCCGACGACTATATTACAAAACCCTTCAGCATGGAGGAGCTGGTGTTCCGTATTGAGGCTATTCTACGCCGCGTCTGTGGTAAGAAGAACAAGGAAAGTTCGGTTTACAAGATCGGCCGTTTCGTGTTCGATACACAGAAGCAGCTTCTCTCTATCGACGGACAGCAGACAAAGCTCACGACAAAGGAGTCTGAACTTCTTGCGCTCCTCTGCTCGCATGCCAACGAGATTCTGCAACGCGACTTTGCTCTGAAGACCATCTGGATAGATGACAACTACTTCA
>SUXT01000101.1 GCA_015060835.1 Bacteroidales bacterium | reverse complement strand
TCTATTTTGGCATCTTTTCTTTCTTATTTTTTGGAAATAGCCCGCTATTCCCTGCAAAATGCGAAAGAAAATCTACTCAAAATATCTCTCAAATAATTCCGAAATAAAATTCAAACAGCTTCTAAATAGTTTCTAACATACAAATTTGAGATAAAAAATGCGATGTAACAAAAAAAATGAAAAAAAAGTGCAGAAAAATTTGCATAGAATTTAAAATGGTTTTAAATTTGCAATGGATTTAAAAATAAACCCGACGGAAATATGGCAAACAAAGAGAAATATACAGTAGCTGATCTTAGAGCCGAATTAGAAGCGGCCGGCATCAGACCTACGGCGCAAAGGATAGCCATTCTCGGGTTTATGCGCGAAAATCCGGTACATCCTACAGCGGAGGTTGTATATGCAGCTTTGAGTGGCGAAATAGGCTCTCTGTCGCTGACAACGGTCTACAACACATTGAAACTGCTGGTCGAGCATGGTCTTGTGTCGATGCTGACGATAGACGATACATTCAAATGCTTCGATGGTAATGTGAATATGCACGCACACCTTATGTGCATGGAGTGCAAGACAATATTCGATATGCCGATGCCCGAATCAGTAGCCTCTTTTGTAGAGGGTTTGGAGGATTTTGAGCCAAAGGATGTGCAGCTTTATGTAAAAGGAATTTGTAAAAAGTGTAAATTAAATAAAGAAAAATAGTTAACCATTAAAATTGATATGATTATGAAAAAGTTTATTTGTTCAGTATGCGGTTATGTTCATGAAGGTGATGCAGCTCCCGAAAGATGTCCTCAGTGCAGAGTTCCTGCCGAGAAGTTCAACGAATTGGTAGAGGGTAAGATAGAGTTTGTTCAGGAGCACGTGATTGGCGTAGCAAAAGGTTGCGACGACGAGATGATCAAGGATCTCAACGCGCACTTCATGGGCGAGTGCACAGAGGTAGGTATGTACCTTGCAATGAGCCGTCAGGCCGACCGTGAAGGTTACCCCGAAATTGCTGAGGCTTTCAAGCGCTACGCATGGGAAGAGGCTGAACATGCTGCTAAATTCGCAGAGCTTCTCGGCGATGTTGTATGGGATACAAAGACCAACCTCGAAAAGCGTATGAATGCAGAGTCAGGTGCTTGCGCCGACAAATTCAGAATCGCTAAGCGTGCAAAAGAACTCAACCTTGACGCAATCCACGACACAGTTCACGAAATGTCAAAGGATGAGGCTCGTCACGGTAAAGGCTTTGAGGGCTTGTTCAACAGATACTTCAAGAAGTAGAACTCCCTTTAGATAATGATATTGAAAGGGCCGCACTCCATTCCGGTAGTGCGGCCCTTTGACTTTATCTTTTCCGTCTGAACCTCTCCTCCAAATTCTGCATCCATTCGTACCAATTGGGAATGTAGAGTGTTGCAAGCACTGTGTTGAGGAACATTCCGTATACCACTGCTGTGCCGATGGCAAGGCGGCTTTCTGCGCCTGCGCCGCTTGCAAAGAGCAGAGGCATCACTCCGAATACAAACGACAGTGAGGTCATCAGAATGGGACGCAACCTTATGTGCCCCGCCTCATAAGCACTCTGCCTTATGGGGTTGCCCGCCTTGCGGAAATCACGCGCAAATTCCACTATAAGAATACCGTTTTTTGCACTCAATGCGATGAGCAGGATAATACCTATCTCAGTGTAGATGCTTATCGGCAATCCCATTATCAGACAGCCGAGCACGGTGCCGAGCAGCGCAATGGGTGTTCCCATTACTGCGGCAACAGGGCTGCTCCAGCTTTCATACTGCGCGGCAAGCACCAGATAGGCCACCAGCAGTGCAAGGGCAAATATTATAAGCGTGGTGTTTCCTACAGCCTTTTCCTGATAGGCCACTCCCGTCCATTCATAGCCAAATTCGTTGCCAAGTTCCTCATTGAACAGTTCTTCAAGTTCCTGCATGGCCTCGCCGGTGCTGAAGCCTGCTGCGGGGTTGCAGGTGATCGAGGCACTGTTATACATGTTGTATCTTCCAAGCTGGTCGATGCCGAGTATGGCGCCGGTACTCATGAAACTGCTGAAGGGTATCATCTCACCGCGGTTGTTGGCAAGGCTCAGCCGCATGACGCTCTCTATGAGCTTTTGGCTCTCTTCGCCGGCAGCCATTTTCACCTGCCAGATGCGTCCCAACATCACAAAGTCGTTTATGTAGGCTGCACCCATGTAGTTGCTCAGCGTGGAGAGAAGCGAGCCGATGTCGATACCCATGCTTATTGCCTTTTCGCGGTTGATATACAGATAGTATTGCGGCACATTGGCTTCGAACGAACTGTTCATTGCGGCGAGTGCGGGCTTGCCGCCGTATGCAGCGAGCAGGGTATTTATTGCCTTCTGCATCTCTGTGAGCCCTAACGCATTTCGATCCTCAATCTGCATCTGCATGCCTCCGGTGTTTCCCATGCCCGGAATTGCGGGCGGTACCATGGCAAAGCATTGTGCCTCCTCTATTTCAGCGTAAGCCTCACGGTTGAATCTCTCTACAACATCGCTTGCCGAGTGCCCCTTGCCTTTGCGTTGCGACCAATCCTTCAGCACCACAAAGACACTGACGGCGTTGCTCTGTTCGCCGTTGTTCATTATGCTGAATCCGCTGATGCTGATGTTGCTCTCGACCTCAGGATAGGAGGCGAGGATGGCATTTATCTTTTCAGCAACCTTTTCGCTGCGCGTGAGCGACGAGGCGGGCGGCAGTTGCGCTGCTATAATCATGTAGCCCTCATCCTCTTCGGGAATAAAAGTCGTGGGCAGTTTTGCGAAAATAAAGGCTGCTATGATGGCAAAGCCGATAAAACTGATTGCCGCAACAGCAGGCTTGCCCAACAGATAGGCCACCGCCTTGTCGTACGCCTCTTGCATGATGTCGTACACTCGGTTGAAAGCCTTGAAAATGAGCCCTTTTTTCTTTGCGCCCTCCGCAGGCCTTAGCAGTATGGCGCACAGCGCAGGGGTGAGTGATAGTGAAATTATTCCACTCAGCAGTGTGGAGGCTGCTATTGTCAGTGCAAACTGCTTGTAAAGCTCGCCCGAAATTCCCTCTATCATGGTAGTGGGTATAAATACAGCCATCATCACAAGTACAACACCTATGATGGGACTTGTAATCTCATCCATAGCCTTTTCGGCAGCCGCCCTCGGCGACAGATGCTCTTCGTCGAGTATGCGCGTAACATTCTCCACCACCACAATCGCGTCGTCCACCACTATGGCAATGGCGAGTATAAGACCGAAGAGTGTCAGCGTGTTTATCGAGAATCCAAGCAGCTGCATCACAGCCAGTGTGCCTATGAGCGACACGGGGATTGTGAGACAGGGGATGAGTGTTGCCCGCCAGTTTTGCAGGAAGAGGAATATCACAAGTATCACCAATAGCGTGGTCTCCAGCAGTGTGTAGAGCACTTCGTGTATCGAACTGCGCACCACGTTTGTTGTGTCGAGCGTTACCTGATAGTTCACCCCCGGCGGGAAGCCTGTTGCAATCTCCTCCATCTGTTCGCGTACAGCCTTTGAGACATCGAGCGAATTTGAACCGGGCAGTTGATAGACGGCAAGTGCTGCCGAAGGCTTGCCGTTGAGCCGCGACGAGGCTGTATAGGTTTCACTGCCAAGCTCAATGGTGGCGATGTCCTTGAGCCTCAACATTGTAACACCGTCGTTTTTTATCACTATATTCCCGAATTCCTCTTTGTTATCGAGTCTGCCTTGCACGTTCAGCGTATATTGGAAAGCATTGTCTGCCCCCTTGCCGAGTGTCTGTCCCACATATCCTGCCGACACAGCCTTATTCTGCTGTGTGATGGCATTGTAGACCTCCTCGGTGGTTACTCCGCGAATCCTCATCGCCTCGGGGTTCAACCATACACGCATCGAGTAGTCGCCGGCACCCATTATGTTCACTGCGCCCACTCCCGGGGTGCGTGTCAGGCGGTCGGTGATCTGCAATTTGGCGTAGTTCGACAGATAGAGCTGGTCGTATGTCGAATCTCCCGTAAGTGTAAGGAAAAGAACAATGTTCGACGACTGTTTCTGTACCGTTACCCCCAACTGTGTAACCTCGCTCGGCAGGGAGTTCATTGCCACGTTCACTCTGTTCTGCACAAGCACCGTTGCCATGTCAATGTCCGTCCCCACCTCAAATGTTACGGTCAGCTGGTAGGTTCCTGCCGAAGAGGATGTCGAACTCATATATATCATGTTGTCTACGCCGTTCACCTGCTGTTCGATGGGTATTCCCACCGTCTGTGCTATGGTCTCGGCATTTGCACCCGGATAGGATGCGGTTACCTGCACCGTCGGCGGAGTAATCGAAGGGTATTGGTCGACAGGCAGCGTGAAGAGGCATATTCCGCCGCCCACAATCATCAGCAACGAAATTACCGTGGCGAAAATGGGGCGGTTGATAAAGAATTTCGGGATACTCATAGTTCTTTTTTATTCCTGTATGGGTGTTATTTTCATTCCGTTTCTCACTTTCAACAGCGCTTTTGTAATGTATCGTTCTTTGTCGCGCAGCCCCGATGTTACCACACGCAGAGTGTCGTCTACAATAGCGCCTGTCTCAATGTGGCGGTACTCCACAATGTTGGAATCATTTACCACATAGATGAACTTGCCAAGTTGGTCGGTGCCTATGGAGGTGTCCTTTATCAGTATGCCGTCGGGTACATTCTTGTATGGGAGAACCACGCTTATGTAGGCGCCGCTCTTCAGAAAGCCGTCGTCGTTCCTGAGTTCGGCGCGCACCTTCAGTGTGCCGGTCGAAAGGTCGATATTGGGCGACAGATAGTCCATCTTTGCCTTGCGGCGGAAGTAACCATCGCTGCCGAGACTGAAGGTTATATAGTCGTCCTGTTCCACCTTGCCGCGTTTCTGCCGTTGCAGCCACTCGTTGTCGCTGATGTCGAAGTAGGAATACATAATGTCGTCTTTGTAGAGCGTGGCGAGAGTTACGGGCGAGGCTGCACCTGCCACGTAGCTGCCCGTGGATAGGTTGCTCAGTCCTACAAGTCCGTTGTGAGGAGCCTTCACATAGCAATATTCGAGGCTGGTCTTTGCGCTGTTCAGTTGCGCCTCGGCATTGCTTACGGCAGCCTTGCATGTGGCAACCTTAGTCTCGGATTGCAGAAGTTCTATGCGGCTTACGGCATTCCGTTCTATGGCAGCCTGCATGCGTTTATAGTTGTTTTCGGCATATTCAAGGTCGGCTTTTGCAGTTTGCAGTGCCGACTGTGCCTGTATCACAGCGTCAATATACATCGTTGGTTCGATTACAAAAAGAATGTCTCCTTTTTTTACTCTCTGCCCGGCGGTGTAGTTGGACTTCAGAAGTGTACCGTTTACCCTTCCTACGATGGCTACCGTAGCATCTGCTTCGAGGTATCCGGGATATTCGCGTGTGAGCGTAATCTCTCTTGTTTCGGGGTATGCAACTGCCACCGGCAGTGCTTCTGTCGGCGCTTTTGCACTCTCTTTCCTGCATGCGGCAACGGCTGTCAGTGCCGCAAATATTAAAATGGCTTTCTTCATGTTTCTATATGTTTTTTTGTCATTTACCAGCCTCCTCCGAGGGCTTTGTACAGCTGTACAAGTGCTGTGAGCGAATATCCTTGTGTCTGTACAAGATTGTCCTGCGATGCGAGCAGAGAACGTTGTGCATCAAGCACATTCTGAAACTCGCTGAGTCCCTGCTTGTATAGTTCGAGCGACAGCGAAAGTGTCTCCTCGCCTTGCCGTACAGCTTCTTTCAGCGTCTTTATTGTCAGAATCGAGTTTTTGTAAACCGTCATTGCATTGTCAACCTCCTGAATGGCGGTCAGTACAGTGCTGTTGAAGGCTATGATGCTCTGTTCAAGTTCGGCCTTGGCCTCCTGTGTGGCATATACCCTTTCTCCACCGCTGAAGAGGTTCCATGTCATTGTTGGCGCTATCTCCCAACTCATGCTCTTTTTCCGCATAAGTTTGTTAAGATTATTTGAAGTGAATCCTATCGAGCCGTTAAGGTAAAATTCGGGGAACCAGTCGCGTTTGGCGGCGCCTAAAAGTGCGGCCTTTGATGCGACGCTAAGCTCGGCTGCCCTTATGTCAGGTCGTCGGCGCAACAGATTGGCAGGGATGCCTACTGCCACCGCCTCCACATAGTCGGGCAGGGGAGTGGCATTGTCGAGCAGGCTGTCTATGCTTCCGGGGTAGAGTGCAAGCAGGGTGGTGATGCTGTTTTTGTATTGGTCTATCTTTGTCTGTATTGCAGGGATAGTGGCGAGTGTGTTGTAATACACGGACTTAGCCTGTGCAACATCGAGCATAGAGGCGAATCCTGTTTCGAGACGCACTTCGGTAATCTCCAGAATCTCCTTCTGCGACTGCACATTTTCGTGCAGAACCTTCATTTCTGCCTGCGATTGTCGCAACGAAAAGTAGTTGCTTGCAACCTCGGCACACAGTGTTACAAGCACTGCGCGGTACTCCTCTTCGGTCGCTTGGAATCCTCTTTTCTGCGCCTGTGCACGTTTGAATATTTTACCAAAAACATCTATCTGCCAACTGACGTCGAGCATGCTGCTGAAGTATCCGTACCAAGCCTCTTCGTCTCCCGTTTGCGATAGGTTTCCGCTGCTCTTTTCGCGTGTCCATCCGGCGGAAAGGTTGAGTGATGGCATGAGCGAACTTTGCGCCATGCGCCATCCGGCCTTTGCAATTCTGATGTTGGTTATTGCGGTCAGCGCCGAAAGGTTGCGCTCGGTGGCGATGGTTATAAGGGAATCAAGTGCCCTGTCCTCGAATTTCTGCCACCAATAGTCATCTTCGGGTATTGTCTGTGTGAAAATTTCATCTTCTTGAAAGGAGTCGGGCAACGGTTCCATAAGGATGTCTTTCTGCGTCTGCCCGTTTATGCCTGTCAGTGTGCAAAATGATAGTGTCAAACAGAATAAGATTTTTTTCATGGGCTCTCGGAATTGATTTTATACATCCCTTAAACAAAAAAAACTGTGAATGGTTCTTTTCTGTAGAAAATGGGACCCTTTAATATTGGTGTCCGGTTAATTTTGATTCTGCCTATGTTTTGAACTCCTCCGTCTTCAAGAGGAGGAATGTAAATCGCTGAAAATTACTAATGTATGTCTATTCTCCCTCTTGAAGCTAATCTTTGGACACATCTTTTAGCTTTTACATCTTTGCTGATCTCTTTTAAATAAGAAACATAAAAAAGCTGTCCCTCTTTAAGGGGGACGAGAACTTTTTTCCGAGAAAAAAGTTCGGAGGGGGTTCTTAACCTATCGTACTACAATAAACCTTGCTACGCGAGGAAAACCCCTCCGTCTTCAAAAAACTTCGTTTTTCAATAGACCTCGCAAGCTCGGCACTCCTTTGGAAAGCTAAAGCTTTCGTCGTCGCAAACATTGCTTATTACGCAATGTCCCCTTTAAGGGCAGGAACTTTTTTAGTAAGCTATTTTGTTGATATTTAGAAATTTAGTAAATATTGATTTAAAATAAATGTGTCCAAAGATTAGCTCTTGAAGTGGAAGTGCCCAAATGGCGAGGGAGTTCTAATCCTATCTATGGCAACAAATTTATCTGATACCAATAACAACTTCTTATTCTCTCAACGCATCTGCGGGTAAAATTTTTGTTATGCGCCATACGGGGATTGCTGCGCTGCAAATGGCGGTAGTCATCACTATGGCATAGCTTATTGCTGTAACCACAGCAAATTGCATCAATTTGATTCCCTCCAGCGGGTTGTTTTTCATCGGGTCGGCAAAGCCGTTTACATGCAGATAATGCAGTACAATAATAATTGCTGCTCCGAAGCCGATGTTCACTATAAGCGAGGTTTCTATTACAAATTGCTTGACGATGGTCAGACGCGACGCGCCTATGCTGCGCATGATGCCTATTTCGCCTTTGCGTGCCGAGGTGCGTATCCAAAATGCGCTCAGCGTACCTAAAAAGACGGTGAATAGCGAAAATAGTGCCATTGCTGTGTAGAGCCTGATTTTGATGAATATTCCACGAGCTTCGTTCTGTAAATCTCTTATTGCTTTATTGCTGCGGATGCTTTCGAAATGCACATTCCCTGATGTAAGTGTAGGGGCAATATCTTGCCTGAACTTCTTTTCGAATGCGTGGGTGTCTGTTCCTTTCTTCAGGCGTATATGAAGTCGAAAGTCTACAATATAACTTATTTGGGTATTCTGCGGCAATATGCAATGCAGTCCGTGTTCTCTGTAATCCACTGTCTGAATGTTGTTGATTACACCGCTTATTGTCATACGGCTGTTGCTTAAATAGAGATGTTTGCCAATAGCTTCTTGTGCGCTGCCGAAATATTTTTCGGCGGCACTCTCCGAAATGTAGAAGTTTTTGTCCGTGTCGTCCTTGCGCGGGGTGAAGATTTTTCCTGTCAGTGCGTCCTTTATGCCGAATGTCTTGAATATGTCGCTGCCGTCGATGTTGAATGACAAGTATCCCGAAAAATATGTGCCTTTGTCATTCGCTTTTTCATGTGACAGATCCTCATTGCTTATAATCTCTTCGTGAACGGGGCCGTACATCATTGCCGAATTATCTCCGGGGGAGCAGCTGAATCGGGATGTAAAGCAGTAGCTTTCGACTTCAGGCAGACTACGTACAATGTCGTAGAGATTCATTAAACTTTCTGCGGTAAGGCTGTCGTTGTCATTTTCCCTATTGTAATTGGGGTGGTAGGGCTTGTATTTCTCCATATTTACGGCGTATGTGCCGGTGAGGTCGTATCCGTCGTCAATGTTGTCCAAGCGTTTGAGGGTGATGAGTGGGTCGATGGCGAGCCACAGCATTATGCTTGCGGCGATTATTTCGAGTACCAACCATGTGTTGTTGTGGCGCTCGTTCCAGATTATGTGTAGTATCTTTTTTATCATGGGGTGGGTGTTTTATGATTATGATTGAGGATATATTTATTTCTAATAATATGAATAAGGTCTATTTTTCTTATTATTGGCAGTTCTTATCATTTAGTTTTACACAGAATGTCCGTTCTTTCTGTGCCGACAGAAAGAACCAAAGAGCTCTGCGCATGGGCGCTTTTTTAACGGCAGCCGAAGCTGATGGTTTTTGGGGCTGCGGAACTCGCTCACTGCGTTCGCT